>JBBATT010000290.1:0-3450 GCA_040398605.1 Chakrabartia sp. | reverse complement strand
CGTTACGGGGAGCGACGGCGACACATAGGCCGCGTCACGTCGGATGCGCTCTGGAAAGTCATGCCGCAAAATTGCAGCACGCCCGATAAGGGCGAAGTCGCAGCCGGCTTCCAACACGTCCAGCGCCGTCTTGGCCGACATGATCTTACCCGCGACGCCGAGCCGAACATTCCCGCGCGGCAGCTCCGTGAAATAGCTCATCAGCGTCCGGCCCTGATGCTCTTCTTCAACCGGCTCCTTCGCAACATCCCAGAGCGACATGTCGAGATAGTCGATCTTTTCCTGACGCAGCACCTCTGCGGCCACGTCCCGGATTTCAGCGAGCTTGAGGCCAAAGCGTTCTGGCGACAAGCGCAGACCGATCTGGAAATCTGGCCGGCACGTGGCACGGATTCCATCAATGATTTCAAAGATGATCCGCGACCGGTTTTCAATGGAGCCACCATAAAGGTCGTCGCGCCGGTTTATCTCTGCTGAGAGAAACTCGGCGAGAATATAGCCATGGGCACCATGGACTTCGATGCCATCGAACCCGGCAGTTTCGGCCCGCTTTGCAGCCGCAATAAAGTCATCCCGCAATTGCTCGACCTCCGGCAGCGTGAGCCCACGCGCGCCTGTGGCGGTATCCTCTGATGGGCAGACGGGCGTGCCGACCAGCTCCTTGGGAGACCGATTGCCCGCATGGTGCAATTGCACGGCCGAGAGGGATCCAGCCGCGCCCAGCGCCGTTGCCAACCGCGTCAGCCCCTCCAGATGATCATCAGAAAAGATGCCAACTTGACCCGGGAACCCCTGCCCAGCCGCCTGCACGTGCGCAGCTGCGGTCATCGTCAATCCGAAGCCACCTTGGGCGCGCATCGTCAGCCAGTGGAACTCCTCATCGGAAAGACGTCCATCGGCATGGCTTTGCTGATTGGTCAGCGGGGCGAGCATGAAGCGGTTCTTCATGGGCGCGCCACGAGCGAAGGAAAGCGGCTCAAACAACTTCTCGACAGACATTAAACTCTCCCCATGCGCGCTGGATTTGATGTGCCGTCGCACGGTGCCGGAACCGTTTCAACTGGTGTGATTGATGGGCCGTCGGTCCAGCGCTCCCAACGAAAAAGGGCGGCCCCGAAGGACCGCCCCGAACTTTTCGTTCTGAGGAAAGACCTCAGAATTCGCCGCGATATGCTTCGTTGTTGACGAAGCCCATCTTCGACACCTTGGCGCGCTTCGCCTTGGCGAGAACACGGTCCACGACGTCATATGGCGCCATTGGGTCCGGCTGCATGTGCAGTTCCGGCGTATCTGCAAACTTCGCGGGATCCTGAGAATCCGCAAGGTTCTGATCCAGCTGCGCCCAGGTTACCGGAATGGCGTTCCACGTCACAACCCCACCGGGGCTGACATAAAGAACGTTCTTCGTCGGCAAAACCGGCGGAGGCGGCGGGCAGTTCGGCGCGCAATCCTGCGGCAAGTCGATCTTGACCGCATGGGTGGGCGGCGGCAGCGTAATAATGAACATGATGAGGAGAACGAGCATAACGTCGATCAACGGCGTCGTGTTCATTTCCACCATCGGATCATTTGAGTCGCCCTTGGGAGCACTCATTGACATGGTTTTATTCTCCAACCCTTCGCATCAGGTCACATGACCGGAGACGAGATGAATCCGACGCGGATGAAGCCCGCACTCTGCATGATCGAAACGACACCACCGATGCAGCGATACTGCGTCCGCTGGTCACCGCGGATGTGAACTTCCGGGAACAATTCCGGGTCAGTCGCATCCGGGCCGAGGCGATCTGCCTCTGCCTTGAAGCGCGCTGCTGAGCGGGTCAGCAACTCGGTCGAGTTCATCTTCGTCGCGTTCCAATAAACTTCGCACGCACCCGAAGTCGGGTTGTTGCGAACAGTCAGGATCACGTTTTCAGCCTTCGACGTGGTCGGCTGGAACGAGATCTTGGGCAGGTTCACTTCGACGGTCTTGATGACCACCGGAACGGCGATCAGGAAGATGATGAGGAGAACCAACATAACGTCCACGAGGGGCGTCGTGTTGATTTCATTCATCGGGGCGTCGTCGCCACCTTCAGCACCAACACTCATACCCATAGGCTAATTCCTATCTCTACATTCGTCATCTGGGCAGGCCGCAATAGAGGACCAAACCCTAGGATGCAGGCGGCGCGGCGGGGAGAAACCCCACCGCGCGCACCAGCATTATGCCTTGGCAGGAGCAGCAGGCTTGGCAGCGGCCGGAGCAGCAGCCTTGGCATTGACGACCGGACGGACAGCGCCGTTCGACATCATGTAGCCGTGCAGATCAGCGCTGAACGTGCTGAGACGTTCGCCGATGAGCTTGTTGCGACGCTGCAGCCAGTTGTAGCCCATAACCGCCGGAACGGCGACGACGAGACCCAGAGCGGTCATGATGAGCGCTTCACCGACCGGACCAGCGACCTTATCGATCGATGCGTCGCCCGATGCGCCGATCTTGATGAGCGCGCGGTAGATGCCGATAACGGTTCCGAGCAGACCAACGAACGGCGAGGTTGAACCCACCGTTGCAAGGAAGGCGAGGCCCGTGCCGAGCTTTGCGTTGATCGCATCTTGGCTGCGCTGCAGCGAGGACTGCATCCATTCATGCTGGTCCTGCGAGTCGATGAGCTTGCTGTGTTGTTCTTCAGCACGCAGGCCGTCTTCGACGATCTGACGGAAAGCGGTGTTCTTGTCGAACTTGTTGACGCCGTCCTTAACGCTGGACGCGGTCCAGAACTTCGGCACGCCTTCGTTGCTCTGCTTCAGAACTTTGCTCTGTTCGAAAAGCTTCGTGAACATGATGTACCAGGACACGGCCGACATAATGACGAGCGTGACGAAAATTGCCTGTGAAACAAAGCCGCCCTCTTCGAGCGCCTGCATCAGGCCAAACTGCTTCTGAGCGACGTTCGCTGCCTCAGCTGCTGTGGTCATAAATAAAATTCCTTCTCAATTCTGATCAAATTCAATGAACGGAAAATTGTTATTTTGGCAGGCGCCAAGTCACGCGCTGAGACTTGGTTTCAGCGATCGGCTGACCGCTGGTGTCTAGCGCTGCCTTGAACCGGAACCTGCGGATGATGAGCTTGCAAGTTTCCGCATCCAGTGTCGGGCTTGCACCCGAAGCATTGCATGCAGTCACCTTGCCATCAGTTCCGATGGTGAAGGTTGCAACAGACGTACCCGCTTCTTCGTTACGGATTGACGAGGACGGATAATCCTCATCCGAAATCGAACCACCACGCTGGGTCGCGCGCTGCGCAACCTTAGGGGCCGCTGGCGGAGGCGGGGCTGCCGGCGGTGCCGGCGGCGCTGGAGGAGCAGCTGGTGTGATCGGCGCGATGGTGTTCGTCGTCACAACGGACGATGTCACAACAGGCGGCGGCACCGTCACCTTAGGTGGCGGTGGCAAATCCACCTTAGGCG
>JBBATT010000289.1:0-3453 GCA_040398605.1 Chakrabartia sp. | reverse complement strand
GACGATGATCGTCACGATCAGCCTCGCACTGCCTATGGGTGTTCTTGCGGCCGTCTATCTTGAAGAGTTTGCGCCGCGGAGCCGCTGGACCGACATCGTCGAAGTCTCAATCAACAATCTTGCCGCAGTCCCGTCGATCATCTTCGGGCTGTTGGGCCTTGCCGTGTTCATCAACTTTCTCGGCTTGCCGCGGTCGTCACCGCTCGTCGGGGGGATGACGCTGGCGCTAATGACGATGCCGGTCATTGTCATTGCTGGCCGCAACGCGATCAAGGCCGTCCCACCCTCCATCCGCGATGCCGCGCTCGCCGTTGGGGCAAGCAAGGTGCAGACGGTGTTCCACCATGTGCTGCCGCTCGCACTTCCCGGTATCCTGACCGGTGCAATCATCGGCATGGCCCGTGCGCTTGGCGAAACGGCCCCCCTGCTGATGATCGGGATGCGCGCCTTCGTTTCAACGCCGCCGTCCGGCATCACCGACCCGGCGACTGTCCTGCCGATGCAGATCTTCCTTTGGTCTGATGAAGTCGACCGCGCCTTTGTGCAGAACACATCGGCGGCCATTCTCGTCCTGCTGGCTTTCCTGCTCACCATGAATGGGTTTGCCATCTATCTCCGCAACAAGTTTGAAACCCGCTGGTGACCCATGTCGACTGAAACCATCAAAATCACGGCCAAGAACGTCAATGTCTTCTATGGCGACAAACAGGCCATCAACGATGTCTCCATCGACATCGCGACCGAACACGTCACGGCCTTCATTGGTCCGTCGGGCTGCGGGAAGTCCACCTTCCTGCGCGCGCTGAACCGGATGAACGATACGATCCCCGGTTGCAGTGTGGATGGCGACATCGAGCTGGACGGTGTCGATATCTACAAAGGCGGCATGGACGTCGTGCAACTGCGCGCGCGGGTTGGCATGGTCTTCCAAAAGCCGAACCCCTTCCCCAAGTCGATCTATGAAAACGTGGCCTATGGCCCGCGTATTCACGGCCATGCCCCAACCAAGGCGGACATGGACGGCATCGTGGAGCAGTCGCTGCGGCGGGCTGGCCTTTGGGATGAAGTCAAAGACCGTCTGGAAGATCCCGGCACGGCCCTGTCCGGTGGCCAGCAACAGCGTCTGTGCATCGCACGCGCTATTGCCGTCAGTCCGGAAGTCATCCTGATGGATGAGCCCTGCTCCGCACTTGACCCGATTGCCACGGCCCGCATTGAGGAGCTGATCGACGAATTGCGGGGGCGCTATGCCATTGTCATCGTCACCCACTCCATGCAGCAGGCCGCCCGCGTCTCGCAGCGCACAGCCTTTTTCCATCTCGGGACGATGGTGGAATATGGGCCAACCTCAGATATCTTCACCAACCCACGCGAAGTTCGCACCAAAGACTATATCACCGGTCGATACGGCTAAGGATCAAAGCGCATGGTTGAACATACCGTAAAGGCATTTGACGACGAGATTGGGTCGCTGCGGGGTCTCATTGCCGAAATGGGCGGTCTGGCGGAAGTTGCCATTACCAGCTCGATCGATGCGCTTGTCCGGCGGGATACCGATCTGGCCCGGGAAGTCATCTTGGCTGATGCCCGCATTGATGCGCTTGAAGTTGAAGTCGACCGCCTTGCCGTGAAGATCATCGCGCTGCGTGCCCCCATGGCCGACGATTTGCGCGACGTTATCTCCGCGCTCAAGATTTCCGGCATCATTGAACGCATTGGTGATTACGCCAAGAACATCGCCAAACGTGTGAGCGATGTTGAAGGCCGCGCCAAAATTGAGCCGCTGCTGCTCATCCCCGCCATGGGAGAAATCGCGCAGTCCATGGTCCGCGATGTCCTCAATGCGTTTGCCTCACGCAACTCTGCGCTCGCCGTGGAGGTCGTCGACCGGGATTTGAAGGTCGACGAATTCTATAACAGCATCTTTCGCAATCTTGTGGCGCATATGATGGAAAACCCGGCGACGATCAGTTCGGCCGCGCAGCTCCTCTTTGTCGCCCGCAATCTGGAACGCGTGGGCGACCACGCCACCAACATCGCAGAACTCGTCTATTACGCGGCCACTGGCGATTACTACCAGGACCGCGACATGCCCAGGAACGGATAAACAACATGGCGCCGACACTTTTGATCGTTGAGGACGACCCCGCCCTTGCCGAATTGCTCGTTTGGTCATTTGAGGCCGAGGGCTATAAGGTTCTCCAAACGCCGGACGGGGAAGAGGCTCTGTTGATCGCCGCCGAAACGCCGCCCGACGCGATCATCCTCGACTGGATGATTGAACAGCTTTCCGGCATCGAAGTCTGCCGCCGCCTGCGCCGTCATCCGGAACTGACCTCAGTGCCGATCATCATGCTCACCGCCCGCGGCGAAGAGGAAGATCGCATTCGTGGCCTTGAAACCGGTGCCGATGACTATGTAACCAAGCCGTTTTCTCCCCGCGAACTGATCGCGCGCCTTGCGGCTGTTATGCGTCGCACACGCCCGGCGCTGGCCGGCCAGACGATGCGCATCGAAGATTTGGAACTGGACCCTGTGGCCCACCGCGTGCGCCGCGACGGGAAGGAAATCGCGCTTGGGCCAACGGAATTCCGCCTTCTCCAGCATTTTATGGAGCGGCCGGGCAGGGTTTTGTCTCGCGGGCAGCTTGTCACCGGTGTTTGGGGGCATGACAGCGACATTGAAGAACGCACCGTCGATGTTCAGGTCAAGCGCCTGCGCGCCGCCATCAACAGCACCGGCGGCCGGGACATGATCCGCACTGTGCGCAGCGCGGGCTATTCGCTGGGCTGATCCGGCACGAACCGGAATTCAAGCCGGCTCGATTCAAACGCTTTGATGGTTTCTTCGGATACGGGAACCTGGCCGTCCAGCATGAGCATGGAGAGGCCGTGGACCTGCGCCCAAGACATGAGCATGCCAAAAAGGACGCCTTCTTCCCCCACCGCTTCCGGCACGAGCGATATGATGTTGTCGCGCAACATCTGGATGCCGACCTGATCATCGGTAAAATCAGAACTGAAAAAGCCGCCCGGTGGCATGTTGGCCATCATGATCCGGAACAGCACAGGGTTGGCCACAGCATAGCGAATATAGGCGCCGCCAGTGGCGACAAAGCCTTTGCGCCCCCCACCTGCGGCCTGCATTGCCCGCGCCTGCGCCTCTGCAAGTTCCTGCGCGCCACGGATGCATAATTCCTTCAAAAGCGCGGCCTTATCGGGAAAATGACGATAGACAGCCGTGGGGCTAACGCCAACGCGGCGGGCCACTTCACGCAGGGAGAGCGTTTCTGCACTGCCACTTTTGAGCAGGTCGAGACCCGCATCCAGCAGCGCGGCGCGCAGGTCCCCGTGATGGTACCCCCGGCTTGGCGCCTTCAAGTTGACACTGTTATCATTGTCGGACATGTTATCACTGTAAACATAAGGCGACTCGTCGTCAAAGGCGAAAGGG
>JBBATT010000288.1:0-3465 GCA_040398605.1 Chakrabartia sp. | reverse complement strand
GGGCTGGAGGGCGGCGCCTTCTATGATCCGACAGAAAATTACCGCCGCGTTAAGGGAATCTTTTGGGATTGGGATCAGGACGCAAAGCCGGTCCCGCAGGCATCCCGCACGGTTGACTCAAGGGCCCAGACGTCGGAAACACCCGCAAAGTCGCGGAATTAGGGGATTCGGGTCATGGCTGCTGCTACCAACGAGCCTTCGATGGAGGACATTTTGTCGTCCATCAAAAAGATCATCGCAGAAGACAGCGCAAAGCCGCAGGGCTTTACCCGCACCCGCGCCCGCGCTGTTGAAGAGGCCGTTGAGGTCGAGGATGCGGATGCCGACAGCTCTGTCGCGGACGCCGAAATCGCCGAAGTCGATGACGAGATTCTTGAACTCACACAGCTTGAACTCACACAGAGTGCACCTGCCGATATGCCAACCTTTGAACAGCCCGCAATTGCCGAAGCCGCATCTTCCGAAGCGCAAATTGTCTCCAGCGTCGCCGTCGAAGCGAGCCGCCATGCGCTCGCCTCGCTGTCGAAGATGGTCGTAAAGCCCGACGTTGCTGGGTCCGACACACTGGAAGGCATGGTGCGCGATATGCTGAAGCCTATGCTCAAGGACTGGCTTGACGCGAACCTGCCCGAAATCGTGGAACGCATGGTCGCGCAGGAAGTCGCGCGCATCAGCGGGCGTTCGGTCTAAGGGCCGATTTTCCGTTCGCCCTTCCGGTTCACGCGAAGGCTGCGAAGGGAAGAAGGGCGCGAAGGGTATCCCTTCTTCGTCATGCTGAACTTGGTTCAGCATCCATGCCTCATAGGCGGAGATAATCTCGCAGGTTGGAGCCTCTGTTCGCGATCACGGCATGGATCCTGAAACAAGTTCAGGATGACGCGTGGAGGGTGTGGCGGTCGGCACAATGGCCACCTCCCCCGATGGGGGAGGATTTGGAACCTCCGCGCCCCCGCGTGAACCTTATGGCGTTCCAGTTCACGCAAAGGCCGCCAAGGGAAGAAGCGCGTGCAGAAGGCGCTATCGTTTCCATCCGGGTGGACAGCCTTCCTTATGGCTGGCAAAGGCGCTCGACTATGTCAGAGCTGCCCAAAACCTTCGATCCTGCCGCAATTGAAACCAAATGGTACGCCCATTGGGAAGAAAGCGGCGCCTTCCGTCCCGACCGCCCGGAGGCGGAGCCTTATACGATCGTCAACCCGCCGCCGAATGTGACGGGCAACCTCCATATCGGCCATGCGCTCGACAATACGTTGCAGGACATTCTCATTCGCCATGCGCGTCTGCAGGGCAAGGATGCCTTGTGGGTGGTCGGCACTGACCATGCGGGCATTGCGACGCAGATGGTGGTCGAACGCCAACTCAACGCTGACGGCCAGAAGCGCACCGATTTCTCCCGCGAAGACTTCATCGCGAAGGTCTGGGAATGGAAAGAGGAATCGGGCGGGCAGATCACGCGCCAGCTTCGCCGCCTCGGCTGTTCGATGGACTGGGCCAATGAACGCTTCACGATGGACGAAGGCTTCAGCCGCGCCGTCCTGAAGGTGTTTGTCGATCTCTTCAATCAAGGCCTCATCTACCGCGACAAGCGTCTGGTGAACTGGGATCCGGGCCTGAAGACCGCGATTTCCGACCTTGAGGTTGAAACGCGGGAGATCAACGGCAAGTTCTGGCACTTCCGCTATCCGCTCGCCGATGGCAGCGGCCATATCTCGGTCGCGACCACGCGTCCCGAAACGATGCTCGCCGATATGGCGGTCGCGGTGAACCCGGCGGATGACCGCTACAAGGCGCTGATCGGCACCAAGGTCCGCCTGCCGATCACCGGTCGGGAAATCCCGATTGTGGCGGACGAACATGCCGACCCCGAGCTTGGGTCAGGTGCGGTGAAGATCACACCGGGGCATGATTTCAACGACTTTGAAGTCGGCAAGCGTGCAGGCTTCAAGGCCGGTGAGATGCTCAATATGCTCGACGCCGAAGCCAAGGTTGTTCAGGTCGCGGATCGCCTGATCCCTGACGACTATCTTGGGCTCGACCGCTTCGATGCGCGCAAGAAGGTGGTTGCGGCGATTGACGCGCTTGGCCTGCTCGACAAGATTGAAGACCGCGTCATCCAGACGCCTTATGGTGACCGCTCCGGTCAGGTCATCGAACCTTGGTTGACCGACCAATGGTATGTCGATGCCGAAACGCTCGCCAAGCCCGCCATCGAAGCGGTGAAGACCGGCGCGATCAAGATTGTCCCGCAGAGCTGGGAAAAGACCTATTTCAACTGGATGGACAACATCCAGCCTTGGTGCGTCTCGCGTCAGCTGTGGTGGGGGCATCAGATCCCGGCTTGGTATGATGAAGACGGCACGCCCTATGTTGCGGAAGATGAAGCGGCAGCACAGGCGATTGCAGGTCCAGAAAAGACGCTCACGCGCGATCCAGACGTGCTCGACACATGGTTCTCCTCGGCGCTGTGGCCGTTCGGCACGCTCGGCTGGCCGGACCAGACGACGATGCTCGACCGGCACTACCCCAATGATGTGCTGATTTCCGGCTTTGACATCCTGTTCTTCTGGGATGCGCGCATGGCGATGCAGGGCATCCACTTTATGAAAGAGGTGCCGTGGAAGACGCTCTATCTGCACGGCCTCGTCCGCGCGGCAGACGGCTCCAAAATGTCCAAGTCCAAGGGCAACACCGTCGATCCGCTTGGGCTCATTGACCAGTATGGCGCAGATGCGCTGCGCTTCTTCATGGCGGCGATGGAAAGCCAGGGCCGCGACATCAAGATGGATGAAAAGCGCGTCGAGGGCTATCGCAATTTCGCGACCAAGCTTTGGAATGCATCGCGTTTTTGCCAGGCCAATGGCATCGGTGCGAGTAACTCTGTTGCCGCACCTGCCGCGACAACGGCGGTCAACCGCTGGATCATCAGCGAAGTCGTTGACACCGTGGCGAAGCTCGACAAGGCGTTTGAGGAACTGCGCTTCGACGGGATGGCAGACACCATCTACCACTTCGTCTGGGGTAGCTTCTGCGACTGGTATCTAGAACTCATCAAGCCTGAACTTCAAGGTGAAGAGGGTGCAGCTGCGGACGAAACCCGCGCTGTCGCCGGCTGGGTGCTCGACCAGATTCTGGTCATGCTCCACCCGTTCATGCCCTTCATCACCGAAGAGTTATGGCACGCGCTGGGCGATCGGCCCTATGATCTGATCCACGCCAAATGGCCGCAGCCGGAAGCCACCGTTGATGTGCAGGCGAAAGCCGAGGTCGACTGGCTGATCCGTCTGATCAGCGAAGTTCGCACGGCCAAGAACGAACTCGGCATCGCGCCGGGTGCCCGCCTCAATGCGCACATCCGCGATGCTTCGGCCGAAACGACCGCGCGGCTCGACCGCCAGCAGGCGGCGATCAATCGTGTCGCCCGCATCGACAGCGTGTCCGCTGACCCCGCTCCGGAAGGCGGCGCGA
>JBBATT010000287.1:0-3477 GCA_040398605.1 Chakrabartia sp. | reverse complement strand
GTTCTGGGCAACCATCTCACGAAACTGGTCAAGATTGACGAAGTGATAATCCTTGCCGTCCACTTCACCGGGACGCGGCGGGCGCGTGGTGGCGGAAACGGACATCTCCAGCCCGGGATCGGACGCCAGAAGCTTACGCGAAATTGTGGATTTCCCAGCCCCCGAGGGCGAGGACACGATGAAGAGGATGCCGCGCCGCTTGAATTTATGCGGGTCTTTTTGATCGATATGGGCCATGGCCGCTCTTGCAACGCACGGGCGCGCGCGTCAATCGTCCGAACGCGCCGGATCGGGGCCAAGCATCGTCTCCGGCCGGACAACGCGGTCAAAAGTGGCGGCGTCGACCAGCCCCAGATCCAGTGCCGCCTCCCGCAGCGTCGACCCGCTTTCATGCGCGTGCTTGGCGATCTTGGCGGCATTGTCGTAACCGATGACAGGCGCAAGTGCCGTCACCAGCATCAGCGACCGCGATACAAGGTCCGCAATGCGGGGCTCATTGGCCTCGAGCCCATCGATGCAATGGTCGGCAAACGCCTCCATGCCTGTTGCCAGCAGGTCAATCGAGCGCAGCAGGTTTGCGCCGATCAACGGTTTGAAAACATTCAATTCTAAATGGCCCTGAAGACCACCAACCGTAATCGCCTGATGATTGCCAATAACTTGGGCCGCCACCATTGTCAGCATTTCGCACTGGGTCGGGTTTACCTTGCCGGGCATGATGGAACTGCCGGGTTCATTTTCCGGCAACAGCAACTCGCCCAACCCTGCACGTGGGCCAGAACCCATCAACCGGATGTCATTGGCGATCTTGGTCAGCGACACGGCAAGCGCGTTGAGCATCCCTGAAAAAGCGACTGCCCCATCATGGCTCGCCAGCGCCTCATATTTGTTACGCGCTGGTTCAAAGGCGATGCCGGTGTCACGCGACAAGGCGGCGGCCATGGCCACATCAAAACCGGCGGGTGCATTTAGACCGGTGCCCACCGCCGTCCCGCCTTGGGCGAGCTTCTGGATATTATGGACAACCGCGCCTTCGATCCGCGCGCGCGCTGCGATGAGCTGCGCGACATAGCCCGAAAACTCCTGCCCCAAGGTCAGCGGTGTCGCGTCCATCAGATGGGTCCGGCCAATCTTGATGATCTTCCCGAACTGATGCGCCTTCGCGGTTAGCGCATCCGTCAGCCGCGCAAGGGCGGGCAAGAGGCGCCGGTGGGTTTCAATCGCCGTCGCCACATGGATGGCCGTCGGGAAGCTGTCATTGGACGACTGGCCTTTATTCACATGGTCATTGGGATGCACCGGCGCCTTGCCGCCGCATTTCCCTGTCAGGCGTTCGTTCGCACGCCCGGCAATCACCTCATTGACGTTCATATTGGTCTGCGTGCCGGACCCCGTCTGCCAGATGACGAGCGGAAAATGATCATCGAGCGTGCCTGCGATGACCTCACCCGCTGCCTGTTCGATCGCATCGGCGAGCGCGGATTCGAGCCCATGAGCGCGATTAACCTGCGCTGCGGCCTTCTTCACCCGCGCTAGGGCGTGGACGATGGGGGTAGGCATCCGTTCTTGCGGACCAAATGGAAAATTGGTGCGGCTGCGTTCCGTCTGCGCGCCCCAATAGGCCTCAGCGGGGACGTCAATGGGACCAAAGCTGTCGGTCTCGGTGCGGGTATCGCCTGTCATGCCGAAGCTTCTCCCTTCAATCGTCATCCTGAACTTGTTTCAGGATAACAGCGACGGAAAGGCGTCCAGCGGAGCCTACTTCTTCCGCCCGAAATCCACTGTTACGACGTTGGAACCGTCCTCAATCGCCGCAGGGCGCGGCGTGTCATTGCCGGCTTCGGCTGTCGGCGGCGTATCAACGTCGTCGATGTTGACCTGAAAATGCAGCGCGAATTCAACGGCCGGATC
Source organism: Chakrabartia sp. (assembly GCA_040398605.1). GTDB lineage: Bacteria > Pseudomonadota > Alphaproteobacteria > Sphingomonadales > Sphingomonadaceae > Aquisediminimonas. Next base: position 1,566 of record JBBATT010000287.1, on the reverse strand, counting down.
AACAAACGCCGTGATGGCGGCGAAGGGCACGAACAGCTTGGTCGGCACCTGGCTGAACGTCAGGCCGACTTCAAAGCCTTCCTCATCCACCGTCAGGTCCCAGAACTTATTCTGCAGCACGACCGTCATTTCATCCGGAAAGCGCTGCATCAGCTGCTTGGGGATGACGACGCCGGGCGCGTAGGTTTTGAAAGTGATGTAGAAGTGATGCCCGCCGGGCAGGTCTTCATTGGAATTAATTCCGCCGAGCACACGACCGACGACTGCGCGGAGAGCCTCCTGCACAATGTCGTCATAGGGAATCAGGCTGTCGGGCATGTCATCACTCATCGTAAATCGACGTTGGACGCTTGGGCAGTTTCGGTCAAGCGGTTGCACGCGCGGCCCATCGCGCTATAGGCGCAAGCCATGCGGACAGCCACGGTTCAGCGCCAGACGAGCGAAACGTCGATCAGCGTCGAGGTCAACCTTGACGGCACCGGCCTCTATGAGGTGTCGACAGGCATCGGATTTCTCGATCACATGCTTGAGCAATTGTCGCGTCATTCGCTCATTGATCTGAAAGTCCTGACCAAGGGCGACCTCCACGTTGACCAGCACCACACGACAGAAGACACGGGCATCGCCATTGGCGAAGCCGTCGCCAAAGCCTTGGGTGATAAGAAGGGCATCACGCGCTATGGCCATGCTTATGCGCCGATGGACGAAACGCTGACGCGCTGTGCGCTCGACATTTCCGGGCGGCCTTGGCTTGTCTTCAAAGCCGACTTTAGAATGCCGCGTCTCGGCGAATGGGACACAGAGCTGATCGAACATTGGTTCCACAGCTTTGCTCAAGCGGCGGGCATCACGCTCCACGTCGAAAATCTCTATGGCAGCAACAACCACCATGTGGTCGAAAGCTGCTACAAAGCGCTCGCCCGTGCCTTGCGCGTTGCGGTGGAGATTGATCCGCGCAAGGCCGATTCGATCCCATCGACCAAGGGAATGCTGTGACCGGCCCGGTCGCGCTGATTGATTACGGCGCGGGCAATCTTCAATCGGTTAAAAATGCGCTTAAAGCGGCAGGTGCCGAAGACATTCGCGTCACCGCTGATCCCGCCGAAGTCTTGTCTGCCGATCGGATCGTCCTGCCCGGTGTCGGCGCGTTCGCCCATTGCATGGACGCGCTGTCCGCCATTCCCGGCATGGTCGAAGCCCTGAATGAGGCGACCGGCCCAAGCGCCAAGCCCTTCCTCGGCATTTGTGTCGGTATGCAGCTGATGGCGGACGCCGGCGAAGAACACGGCCGTCATGCAGGGCTCGGCTGGGTCAAGGGCACGGTCCGCCTGATTGAAACGACCGACGCCACGGTCAAGATCCCGCACATGGGCTGGAACGATGTTGTCCCATCGGCACCGCACCCGCTGATCGCGGCGGGCGAGGCGTACTTCCTGCACAGCTATGCCTTTGACGGCGACGATGTGTTGGCATCGACTCACCATGGGGGCCCCGTGGTCGCCGCCATTGGGCGCGACAATCGTGTCGGCGTGCAGTTTCACCCGGAAAAGAGCCAGCGCTTCGGCC
>JBBATT010000286.1:1936-3518 GCA_040398605.1 Chakrabartia sp. | reverse complement strand
AGGCGGTGCCGGTCACGCCGCCGAGAATGGGAATGTCATGCCATGACAGATGGTTCGCGACGAAGAAAACGTCTTTGCGCAGTCGCTGTCCGTGAACTTTGACCCGCGCGCCCAACACCCGCGATACAATCCGCAAGTACATCATAGCCCAAGGCGAGGGCAGCATCATCAATTGCCATAAAAGGTGCAGCGGCAACAGCACCGGGAGCGGCAGGCCGATCAACAGCACCCGCAGCGCACACAGCAGATAGGCCTGCGGTTCAGCTTTCGGGATGGCGACAGAGAGTATCGTCAATTTTGATCTCGATGTGCTGCGAGGTTAACCAATTTGACCCTAATCCCTGACAATTGTTACACCGCCACGACATCTAGAGCCTTGGACGCGAATATCCACTACATCCTGACATTATCTGGCCTTTAAACGCAAGGCATCCCAACTCGCATCGGCGGTCCACCCACCATCCACCGGCAGGCTGACGCCGTTGATGAAGCTTCCCTCTGCGGCCAAAAATGCGATTGTCCGTGCAACGTCTTCCGGCGTCGCAAACTTTGCCATTGGCACGCGGTTGATAATGTCATCATCGCCATACGCACCGGAGCCTTGGTCGGCGATGTCCATCTCTGTTTTGATCCAGCCCGGGCACACCGCGTTCACGCGCACGCCACGTCCGCCCCATTCCGCCGCCAGCGTCCGCGTGAGGCCAATCAGGCCGTGCTTGGACGCGTTATAGGCGGCGCGGTGGATGACGCCGTGCAGGCCAGCAATGGAGGCGACATTGATGATGCTGCCTTCGCCCCTCTCCAACATCTGTTGGCCCAGCGCGCGACACAGGAGGAAGGGACCGGCCAAGTTGATCGACATGACACGCTGCCATTGATCAAGGCTCGTCTCTTCAGCGGGGCATATGAGACTGATTCCTGCATTGTTGACGAGAACGTCTGCGCCGCCATGTTTCGCCTGCAAATAGTCGGCAAGTTCTGCCACGAACGCCTCGGATGATACATCACCTGACATGGAGGAAACGGCCAGCCCCAGCGCGGCGAGGGCTGCTTTCTGATCCCCAAGCGGCTGAACATCTGTCATCACAACATGAAAACCCTGCTGCGCCAGCAATTTGGAAGTGGCGAGACCAACGCCTTGAGCGGCGCCTGTGACGACGGCTGTTTTCATGCGGTGGGACCCTTTGTTGAATGCATCAGGCGTCCCCTAGCGAAGTCGCGTCATTTGTAACCCGAAAATTTTTTGAACCAATGCCCGCATAATGGCCATTTGTCGCCGATGGATGGAGCCGCCTATTGTCGCTATCAGAATATCCCATGAGGAGCGGGCTTTCCATGCAAACATCGGCACGGGTTGTAATTATCGGCGGCGGAATCATGGGGGCATCTTTGCTCTACCATCTGGCCGAACTCGGCTGGACGGATTGCCTGCTGATCGAAAAAGATGAGCTGACGTCAGGCTCGACTTGGCATGCGGCGGGCCAGTGCCCCAACATCACCGGCAGCTTTAATCTGGCCAAGATGCATGCTTATTCAAATGAGCTCTATCCCCAGCTTGAAGGGCTGACGGGGCAATATGTCA
>JBBATT010000286.1:0-1836 GCA_040398605.1 Chakrabartia sp. | reverse complement strand
GCTTATTCAAATGAGCTCTATCCCCAGCTTGAAGGGCTGACGGGGCAATATGTCAGCTGGCACAAATCGGGTGGCATCCGGCTCGCGACCAATGAGCGTGAACTGGCGTGGATGCGCTATATTCAGGGCTTCTCCAAAATCATCGGGTTTGAAATGGAGATCATTCCGCCCGAGGAAATCCTGCGGCACAATCCGTTCATGACGCTGGACGGCGTGATCGCGGGCGCGCGGACCACGGAAGATGGTCATGCCGATCCGTCCGGGATCTGCAACGCGCTTGCCATTGGCGCGAAGAATATGGGCGCAAAGATTGTCCGCAAGAACCGCGTTACCGGCCTCACCCAGCTGCCGTCGGGCGAATGGGATGTCGCGACGGAAAAGGGCACTGTCCGCGCCGAAATCGTCGTCAACGCGGCAGGCTGCTATGCGCGGCAGGTGGCGCAGATGGCGGGCATCGACATTCCGGTGACCAATATGGAACATCATTATGTCGTCACCGACCCGATTCCCGCCTTCATGGAACGCGATGAGGAAATTCCTGTCATGCGCTGCCCCCATGTGTCGGGCTATTTCCGGCAGGAGCAGAAAAGCGGGCTAATCGGCGTTTATGAAAACACCGGTCTTGCAGAGGCATGGGCCCCGCGCGGTGGCCATCCCGAATGGAATTCGACCAGCGAGTTGTTCCCCGAAGATCTGGAACGGATTTACCCTTGGCTGGAGCGCGCCATTGAGCGCATGCCAGTCTTTGGCGAAGTCGGCCTGCGCCGGTTCGTCAATGGCGCCATCCCGCACACGCCGGATGGCGGTCCCTTGCTTGGGCCGGCGGTTGGCCTTCGCAATTTCTGGCATTGCTGCGGCACCAGCTTTGGCATTGCGCAAGGCGGCGGCGCTGGCAAATACATGGCCCAGTGGATGGTGTTCGGCGATGCCGATATCAACATGAATGAGTTCGATCCGCGTCGCTACGGCCCCTATGCGGATGAGGATTACAGCCGCGACAAGGTGTTCCTTGATTACCGCATGACCTTCACCACCCGTCTTCCGGGCGAAGAAGAACCCGATGGCCGTCCGCAAAAGACGAGCCCGCTTTACACGCCACTGAAGGACGCAGGCGCTGTGTATGGTGAAACCTATGGCTGGGAGCGGCCGAAGTGGTTCTCGCTGGACGGAGCCGAGGAAGAAGGCGGTTATCAGCGCACCAACACGTTTGATGCGGTGGCCAATGAAGTGGCCGCTGTCTCGCAGCGCGTCGGGGTGCTCGATCTGTCTGGCTTTGCCAAATATGACGTCACCGGCCCGGATGCCGAAGCGTTCCTCAACCGCATTTGCGCCAACCGGATGCCTAAGAAGCTGGGCGGCATTGGCCTTGTCCATCCGCTGTCGGTGCAGGGCCGCATCTATGGTGAAATGACGGTCACGCGCTTTGCTGATGATCATTTCTACTGCCTGTCGGCGGCCGCTGCCGAACAGCGCGATTGGGACCTGCTGATACAAAGCAAGCGCCCGGATGAAGATGTGACCGTCCGGAACCTCACCATGGATTTGGGTGTGCTTGTCCTCAACGGCCCACGCGCCCGCGATGTGCTGGCCAAGCTGACCGAGACGGACCTCAGCAATGAAGGCTTCCGCTGGTTGAGCGGGCAGGAGATTTCCGTTGCGGGCATCAAGCTGCGGGCGCTGCGTGTCTCTTATGCAGGGGAGCTCGGCTGGGAATTGCATCCGGCGATGGAGGACCTTGCGGCACTTTATCAGGCCGTGTGGGATGCAGGGCAAGAGTTCGGCATCGCCAATTACGGCCTCTACGCCGCCAACACGATGCGGATGGAAAAGGGCTAC
>JBBATT010000285.1:0-3543 GCA_040398605.1 Chakrabartia sp. | reverse complement strand
TTGACATGACCGGACAAGTTGCGCTCATCACGGGCTCGTCGCGCGGGATTGGCAAGGCTATTGCCGAGGAAATGGCCGTGCACGGCGCAAAGGTCGTCATTTCGAGCCGCAAGCAGGATGCCTGTGACGCGGTGGCCGCCGAAATCAACGCGCGTCACGGTGCAGGCACGGCCATTGCCGTTGCTGCCAACATTTCGGCGAAGGACGCGCTCCAGAACCTCGTGGATGAAACCCGCAAAGCCTTTGGCAAAGTGACAGCGCTTGTCTGCAATGCCGCGTCCAACCCCTATTACGGCCCGGCTGCCGGGATTGCGGATGATCAATTCCGTAAGATCATGGACAACAACATCCTGTCCAACCACTGGCTGATCAACATGGTCGCGCCGGAGATGATGGAACGCGGCGAAGGCTCCGTCACAATCGTCTCGTCCATCGGCGGGCTCAAAGGCTCAACCGTCATTGGCGCCTATTGCATTTCCAAGGCCGCTGACATGCAGATGGCGCGGAACATGGCGGACGAATATGGCCCGAAGGGCGTGCGGGTGAACTGCATCGCGCCGGGCCTGATCCGCACCGACTTCGCCAAGGCGCTGTGGGAAAATCCAGACACCTTGGCCCGCTCCACCGCACGGTCCCCGTTACGCCGCATTGGCGAGCCGGAAGAAATTGCAGGCGCTGCCGTTTTCCTCGCCTCGCGCGCCGGGGCATTCACCACGGGCCAGACCTTCGTCATCGATGGCGGCCAGACGATTAGCGGAGGTTGATATGAGCGCACTGACAGGCAAAGTTGCCATCATCACAGGGGCAGGGTCCGGCATTGGCCGCGCATCCGCGCTGCGTTTTGCAGCCGAGGGCGCAAAGCTCATCCTTGGCGACAAGACCGACGCCGTTCATGAAACAGCCCAGATGGTGAAGGATGCGGGCGGCTCTGCCACCGCACTCCAGATTGATGCCGGCGTTGAAGCCGATGTCGAAAGCCTCGTGAAGACGGCAATCGACACCTATGGCGACCTGCACGTCGCCTTCGCCAACGCTGGCGTTTCCGGTGGCATGGCGGGCATCTTTGATTTGAAGCCCGAGGAGTGGGCGGAGATCCTGCGCGTCAACCTGATCGGCCCTTGGCTGATGGTGAAGCATGCAGGCCAAGCAATGATGGACGGCGGAAAGGGTGGCTCGATCATCCTCACGGCCAGTGTCGCGGGCATCCGCTCAGGTGCGGGCGGCCCTGCCTATTCCGCGTCCAAGGCAGGCGTCATCAACCTTGCCATGGTCTCAGCCCAGCAAATGTCCGAGACCGGCGTGCGTGTAAACGCGATCTGCCCTGGCCTCACCGAAACCGGGATGACCAAGCCGACGTTCGATTATGCCCGCGACAAGGATGTCATGCACAAGGTCGGCCGTTTGAACCCGCTGCGCCGCGCAGCACAGCCGGACGAGTTGGCGAACGTCGCCCTGTTCTTGGCCTCAGATCAGGCAAGCTATGTCAACGGGCAGGCAATTGCCGTGGATGGCGGACTTTCCAGCTCGCACCCTGTTACCCGTCAGCTCACCGGCCAGACGGCGGTTTAAGATGCTGCAGGCAATCAACCCCACAGAACTGGGCTTTCTCCCCGACCGGCTCGACCGCATTGGGACATTCATCCAGAAGAAATATCTGGATACTGGCCTTCTGCCGCACGGGTCGCTCCTCATCGGGCGGGGTGATGAAATTGCCTATCTGTGGAATTCGGGGGTGGAACAGGATGCGATCTTCCGCATCGCGTCCATGACGAAACCAGTGACCTCGATCGCGCTGATGCAGCTCGTCGAACAGGGGCTGATCGCGCTGTCTGATCCGGTATCGACCTTCATCCCAGAGTTTAAAAATCTGGGCGTGTTCGTTGGCGGGGGCGGCAACACCCCCTTCATGACCCGCCCGCTCGCCTCGCCGTTGCGCGTTGTTGATCTGCTGCGACACACAGCCGGCTTCACCTACGGCTTTCAGGAAATGAGCAATGTCGACGCCGCCTATCGCAAGTCGGATGTCGAAAACTGGTCCAAGTTTGACAATGATGAAGTCGTCAACATCCTGAAGGACATCCCGCTCGAATTTGATCCGGGGAACGGCTGGCATTATTCGTTGGCGACCGATCTCGTCGGCATCATAGTTGCGCGCATTTCCGGCATGTCTCTGGGGGAGTATTTCCAGAAGAACATCTTTGGCCCGCTGGAGATGCACGACACGGCGTTCCTCGTCCCGGCAGACAAAGCGCATCGTATCCCGCCTGCTTATGTCTGGCACCCGGTTGAAAAGATGAAGCCGTTCGACAAGCCCGGCGCCGAGAGTGGATGGGCACGGCCGCGCAAGTTCGAGTCCGGCGGCGGCGGTCTCGCCTCAACGGTTTCCGATTATCATCGTTTTTGCCGGATGCTCCTCAATGGTGGCGCGCTTGATGGCCAGCAGATCATCGGACCCAAGACGCTTGACCTGATGACCGCCAACCATCTGCCGGGCGGAGGTGACCTGACCCAACATTCCAAATCGCTGTTCAGCGAAGTGGAAAATGCAGGCATCGGCTTTGGCCTTGGCTTTGCCTGCAACATTGATCCTGCCGCGACCACCATCGCCGGGTCAAAGGGTGAGTTTTACTGGGGCGGCATGTTCTCAACCGCCTTCACAATCGATCCGGTTGAACACATCACCATGGTCTTCATGACCCAGTTGATGCCATCGACCACCTACCCCATCCGCCGCGAAATCCGCACGATGATGTACGCGGCGTTGGCGGCCTAAGTTTTTCTCCCCATCGACGTGCGATGGGGAGGTGGCGTCGCGAAGCGATGACGGAGGGGCAAGGCAATGCTTAAGCCCCTCCACCATTCGACGCTTCGCGACGAACGGTCCCCCTCCCCATCGCAAGTCGATGGGGAGGCCCAAGAAAGGAAGAAAGATGCAATCCGTAACCACCGAACGCCATGGCGATGTTCTCGTCCTTCTGGTCAACAATCCGCCCGTCAATGCGCTGAGCTGGCACGTCCGTCAGGGCATTGCCGATGGTATCGCCGAAGGTCTGGCCGATGACGGCGTCAAAGCGATGGTGCTGCGCTGCGCTGGCGCAACCTTCATTGCAGGTGCGGACATCACAGAATTTGGCAAGCCGCCACAAGGCCCCGATTTTGCGTCGGTCCTGCACAGCATGGAAACCGCGTCCAAGCCGATCATCGCTGCCATCCATGGCACAGCACTTGGCGGCGGGCTGGAAACGGCGCTTGTTTGCCATTATCGCATTGCGGTGCCTTCGGCGAAGCTTGGCGTGCCGGAAGTGAAGCTTGGCCTGCTGCCAGGCGGCGGCGGCACCCAGCGACTGCCGCGTGTCGTCGGCGTCGAGCAGGCCGCTATCATGTGCAGCCTTGGCGACCCCATCTCTGCAAAAAAAGCGCATGAAATCGGCTTGATTGATGCAGTGGCGGGCGAAGACACGCTCGCCGAAGACGCCATCAAACTGGCCCGCGACATGATCGCCAAGGGGCCGCGCGCGACACGTGATCTGCCTGTCACCGGCG
>JBBATT010000284.1:0-3558 GCA_040398605.1 Chakrabartia sp. | reverse complement strand
TGGCAATGTTCAAAGAGGGCATATTCACGCGGCAATATCCAACTCGCGTGGGCGGTGCGCGGCAGCAGCCAACGCCTCGACATCGACAATTAACGCGATGCGACCGTCGCCGAGGATGGTTGCGCCGCCAATTCCAGTGACCGGGCGGAAGTTCGTCTCAAGGCTCTTAATAACAACCTGACGCTGATCCTGGATGGCATCGACTTGAATGGCGATCTGACCGAAAGACTCGGTCTCCACGACGATGAGGACACTCTGTTCGGATACGATCTCCGTCTCTCCGATACCGAGGCTGGTGATCAGCGGGACGACCGGCAAGAAACTGCCGCGGACGTTGATGACGTGCTGTGTCGGAGAAAGACGCTTCAAGTCGCCTGGTTTGGCTTGCAGGCTTTCCACCACATTGTTGAGCGGCAGGATCAACGTTTCGCCGCCGCAACTCACGATCATCCCGTCTGCAATGGCGAGAGTGAGGGGGAGGGAGAGGGAGAAGGCTGTGCCCTTGCCGGGTTCTGAGGAGATGCTCACGCGTCCGCCAAGGCCTTGAATGGCTTGCTTGACGACATCGAGGCCAACCCCGCGGCCCGAAATGTTTGAGACTTGTTCAGCGGTTGAAAAGCCCGGGGCAAAAATCAGATTGTCGATCTCTTCATCCGTCAGGCGTGCGTCTGCGGCCACAATCTTGCGATCAACGGCCTTTTGGAAAACGCGGGCCCGGTCAATACCGCGTCCATCGTCGGCAACGCTGATGAGAATATGGCCACCTCGCTGCTCAGCCGACAACCGGACATTGCCTTCGGCGGCCTTGCCGGCGGCGATGCGGTCTTCAATTTTCTCTAAACCGTGGTCGATGGCGTTGCGAATAAGATGGGTCAGCGGCTCGCCGATCTTTTCAATGACCGTTTTGTCGAGTTCGGTTGCCTCTCCTTCGACCGTCAGCGTCACCCGCTTGCCTGTTTCGGCCTCAAGTTCGCGGACGATGCGCGGGACACGGCTGAACACGGACCGGATGGGTTGTGCGCGCAGGGCCATCGCACAATCTTGCAGTTCGCGCGTCAGATATTCGAGCTGCGAGAGTTCATCTTCAGCGGCCACACCTGCGCCGCTGAGCCGTTGAGCCAGCATCGACTGGGTGATGACCAGTTCACCCACCGTGTCGACAAGGCGGTCCAGTCTGTCCAGATCGACCCGGATGGTCGGCACCGGCGCCGCATTGGCTTGGGCGTTGGCGGCTGGTCCAGCCGCCGGAGTATTGATCGGCGCGGGTGCGGGTGATGCCGCATTGGGTTTTGGGGTGGTAACCGGGGTATCGCTGGCCACAGGCGCCGGGGCAGGTGGCGAGATCTCTGCCTTATCCGAAGAAGCTTCACTGGCCGCTTCTGCGTCTGGTGCCGCAGGTGTCACCGATCGTGCAGGAAAATCGATAAAGCGTGGTTCTTCACCGGCTTCATGGATGGAGAGCCCACATGCCTCCCCAACGAAGTCGAAGATTTCTTCAATGACGCCACGGGGGACAGAGACAGGGACGTCTATTTCCCAGCTCATATAGGCGCCTTCGGGCTCAAAATTGTCGAGGTCGGGCAGGGCGGCCAAGTCGACGGTGCGAACGATGGCGCCATGGCCGCATAATTCGCGGATGAGCAGCAAGGGATCGCTGCCATTATCGAGTGCGCGCATTGTGGGGCGGAGATGGAGGACGTGGCCACCGACAGCGGGTTCCGGCGCATTTAGGTCAGCGAGAAGGTCATCAAAATCTATTTCAAGGTCGTCGTTTGCAGCATCTTCTTGAACGTGGAGCGTGGGGGCTTCATCGGCCTTTTGGTCATTGTCGTTATGGTCTGTTTCATCGGTTGCATCACTCTCTGCAATGGCTTCCAACTCTCCAGAAATAGCGCCATCCGCAGGCGCTTCGATCTGGCCTTTAATGGCCGAGACATGGTCCGTCAAAACATCGAAGGCGCGGATGAGCGTTGTCAGAAGCGACGGCGACAGCGGCTTGTCACCATCACGAACCTGCTGCAGCACCGTTTCAAACTTGTGTGTGAAGGATTGCAGCGGCGTAAAACCAAATGCGCCCGCGCCGCCTTTGATGGAATGGACCGCGCGGAAGATCGAGTTGATCGCCTCTGCATCTTCGTTTCCGTCTTTACACGCCAACAGGGCACGCTCGGCCACATCGAGCCCTTCGTCACACTCAAGCAGGAAGATCTGTTGAATTTCATCATGCTGCATGTGCGGGCTCCAATCCAAGGAGGTCGAGCGTTCCAGAAATCTTTGCCGCATTCAAAATCGCGGCACTCGGCTGCGTGATGGAGACACGTGCATCGCGGCTGGTGGCCGTCGTGAAAGCACTCAACAACAGTTGCAGGCCAATCTGGCCAACCTGCTGAACGGCGCTGCCGTCCAGTTCAAGGTGACTGCCTTTGGCCATGGCGTCTGATATTTCGACGGCAAGGCCGGAGACTGCGCGGCGATCAATCACCGCGGGCAGGCTGATGGTCATGTTGACGGTCCCTCAGTTCAATGACGCTTAGAATTCAGACCAGTCTTCTTCGGAAAGGTCCTGTTTCACCGCGAGATTGCCCAAGACTTTGGCAGGCTTGCGCGCAGCCGGCTTCAGGCGGGTGACCGATGTTGTTGAAACGGGCCGTGCTGCGGGGCGGACTGCTTCTGCTGCCACGGTCGTCCGGAAACGGGCGACCAATTCGGCAAGCTCCGATGCTTCGTTGGCGAGGCTCCGCGAGGCGGCCGTGCTCTCTTCAACCATGGCCGCGTTCTGCTGCGTCATCCGGTCCATGTCGCCAACGGCGGTGTTGATCTGCTGCAGGCTGGCGGACTGGCTTTCGGCGGCAGCTGAAATGCCTGACACAAGGCTGCTAATCTGTTCCACCTGCTCCCCAATACGGCCAAGCATTTCGCCAGTTTTGCCGACGAGCGAGACGCCCTTGTCGACCTGCACATTGGATTGCGTGATGAGTTGCTTGATGTCCTTGGCCGCATCGGCCGAGCGCTGCGCAAGCGCGCGGACTTCGTTGGCGACGACCGCAAATCCCTTACCGGCATCGCCGGCCCGGGCGGCTTCCACGCCTGCGTTCAGGGCGAGCAGATTGGTCTGGAAGGCGATGCCGTCGATCACGTTGATGATCTGGGAGATCTCCTGCGCGGACTTTTCGATATCGCCCATCGCCGTCACCGCTTCGCCAACGACCTTGCCGCCATTCGTTGCCTCGCCCATTGCCTGGACAACGGCCTGATTGGCGGTGCGCGCGCTTTCAGATGCGCTACGGACGGAATGGGTAACCTCGTTCATTGCTGCTGCCGTTTCCTCAAGTGAGGCGGCCTGCTGCTCGGTGCGACGGGCGAGGTCTTCTGCCGCGGTGCTAATTTCGGTAGAACCCGTATTGACGCTGGTGGCTGTGTTGGCCACGCGACCGACGACGCTGTTAAGTTCTTCAATGGCATCATTAAAGTCGACCCGAAGGGCGTCATACTTCTCGGCGAAGGTAACGGTGATGCGATGTGTAAGGTTGCCCTCCGCAATCGCCTTCAGGCCCGTTC
>JBBATT010000283.1:0-3563 GCA_040398605.1 Chakrabartia sp. | reverse complement strand
GAAATGGCCGTGCCGGTGCGTACGGAGCTTCTGGCGGGCTTGCAGAGCTATGGCGCACGGTCCCTGCGCTGCGTCCAGCGCTACCGCGAGCGGGCAAGCGAAAAGCTGGACAATGCAACCCGCCGCCTGCCGACGCCTGAAACGCTGCTCGGCCCGCAAAGCCAGCGGGTCGATGAATTGAGTGACCGCCTGAAACGTGGCCTATCGCATGTCGTGGCAGAAGCGCGGGGGGAATTGGCCCAAGCCGCCGGTGCCCTGCGGCCCGCGATGCTCTCGCAGAGGCTAGATGGGGCCCGCAGTCGCCTGGATCAGTTATGGCGGGTGGCGACCTCGCTCAACCCGGATCGGGTGCTGGAACGCGGCTATGCCCGTGTCGAGCGGCGTGCCGGAGGGACAGTCATCTCCGCTGCTGATGCCAAGGCAGCAGGTGCTCTCGTCCTGCGCTTTGCCGATGGGTCAGTGGACGCACGGGTTGAGCGCAGCGGCGCTGCGCCTTATGTAAAGCCAAAGTCCGAACAGCCTGATCTGTTCTGAGTAAAGGAAACCGCATGTTGATGTCCCAAGGCCGCCCCGCTCGATTGTTTTATATGGCAAACGGATTTCGCGTGCTGGCCCAAGGGGATCATGTGGTGTGCGCCAAGACAGGCCATCCCGTCGCACTCGAATCGCTGCGTTATTGGAGCGTGGCGAAGCAGGAAGCCTATTCCACCGCCGAAATTGCAGCCAGAGCCGCCGTCGAGGGATGACCCTGCTGCGGACCGCGCTGGTCGCCCTGTTGCTGGGCACAATCCCGGGTAGCTGCATTGGTGCCACAACAGCGAAGGTGGCGGCAACGCCGTCCGTTGCACCCATGCCCACTGTTCGGCCCGCGCCGCCAGCCACGCCCGTTGAGCTGGGCGTCTTCCGGCTGAATCGTCCGGCGCAACAGGGCGGCTATGCCCTAGGCTGGGCACCCAAGGGCACCGTCCGTCTGGTCATTGAAGGTGCAGAGGTGCGCTTTGCCGCTGATGGCCGCTTTGGCATTGGTTTTGGCCGGGACCATCAGCCGACGGCGACGATCACCGCTTTTCTGGCCGATGGCCGCGCCGTGAATGACAAGGTGCAGGTCGCCACGCGGGCCTGGCGCGTAGAAAACTTGAAAACGTTACCGCGCTATTCCCAGCCCTCGGCTGAGTTTCAGGCGCGCAGGCCCGGCGAACTGGCGCAGATCAACGCCGCTCGGCGGATGGTCGTGGAGGCTGATGGCTGGCGACAGAAATTCGTCTGGCCTGCCCAAGGCCGCATCAGCGGTGTGTTCGGTTCGCAACGCATTTACGCAGGCGAACCCGGTGCGCCGCATAATGGCGTCGATGTCGCCGGCGGCACCGGCGCGCCCGTCTACGCCCCTGCAAACGGTGTCGTGACACTCGCTGCCGCCAGCCCCTTCACCCTCGAAGGTAATTTGCTGATGATCGACCATGGTAACGGCCTCAACAGCGCGTTCCTGCATCTCTCGCGCATTGATGTTAAAAAGGGGGATGTTGTCCGGCAGGGCCAATTGCTCGGCGCTATTGGCGCGACCGGGCGGGCAACAGGTCCGCATCTGCACTGGGGTATGAAATGGAATGACGAGCGGATTGATCCGCAAACGCTCGCCGGGGCAATGCCAGCGACGGCTGCGCCTTAGAATGACCTTATACGTAAGCGCATCGTCATTGCGAGGAGCGCAGCGACGCGGCAATCCCGTATCGGGGGGGGGGGCTGGATTGCCGCGCTCCGCTCGCAATGACGGCTGTTTCATTTAACGCAAGCCAAAAAAGTAAGGGCCGGACCAATACTCCGGCCCGGCCCCTACCCCCCAAGTACGCGACCCTGGGGCCCCTTCCCCCCGTTACCGCTGCAGACCTATCCAATCTACAAAGAAGGCCCGGCCAACCCGAAGGTGAGACCGGGACCAGGTTCCCGATGCGCGTTACGCAGGCCCTTACGCTACGCGGGCCAGCCCATCAGGAGGGGTCAGGAATTCTTAATCAGCAGCGTCCGCGGTCATCCGACTTGTCGATGGCGCGACCCGCAAGGGCGCCGACACCGGCCCCGACAATCGCGCCCGCCGTGCGGTCTCCGCGATAGCCAACGATCGACCGTCCAAGCAGTCCGCCAGCGACCGCGCCGACGATGAGGCCGGTCGTGCCCCTGCCGCAGCGCTGCCCGCGAAAACGATAGGGCTGGTCACGATAATATCCGCCATTGTCGTAACGGGCGTCATATCGGGGGCCCCGGTTGTCATAGCGCGCGCCGCGATAGCCGCGCCTGTCATAATAGCCGTCGCCATAACCACGCTCCTGATAATAGCCGTCGTCACCGTGCCCGCGATCATGCGCGAACGCAGGTGCGGCGGGGACGAGGGCTGTGACTGCCATCGCGGCAGCGGCGCTCAGATTGACCAGCTTCTTGTTCATCGAACATCTCCAACTTGACGCAACGCATCGACCAAACACGTCGGCGGTGTCAGGATCATCCCGGCGGCGTCGACACTGGCCTTATGGAGATGCCCACTTGGACGAATGCTGAATGTGTTCGTTAGCCGCCGTTCAGAATTGAGCGGGGCTAGGAATAGCCCGCCGTTCAGCTATTGGCGGAATGGATGTTGCGCCGGACGAGATATGCCCTGCTCTTGTGTGTGCTCCTTTTTTGCGCGTCATCGGCCAGGGTTGGCCAGATGCCGATTGCGCCTCAATGGATACGCATCGCACTCGAGCCGACAAAATTGTCTAATGACTCGAACCATTTACGGCAGGCCGGCAAACTTCTTTATCTGGCCGGCTGGACGATGCGTTCTGACCATCCAGATTTTGGCGGCTGGTCCGCCATGGCGCCGCACAAAAACGGGCTGCGGCTGATCTCGGATGCAGGCGCCATGCTTGATATCCCATCCCCCAGCGGATCGGCGATCACCGGCCAGCTTTCCGAAATCCCCAAAGGCTGCGGCTTTCACTGGATCAAAGAAAAGCAGGATTCCGAATCACTCACCGTTGATCCTGTGAGCGGGCAAAGCTGGATTGGGCTGGAAAACACCAACACGCTGTGCCGCTTTTCCGGTGAGCGGGGCCCTGCCACCTCAATTGCCCGGCCGGAAATGAAGGACTGGCAGATCGCCTATGGGCCGGAAGCCATAGTGCGGCTGCGCGATGGGCGGATGCTGGTCTTTGCAGAGGCGGACCCCGATGATTCGGGTCAGTTTACTCCGGTGCTCGTCTTTAAGGGCGATCCTCTGAACCCGGCCATCAAACCGGTCCCCGTGATTCTCGACCGGCCACGCGGCTATCTGCCGGTTGATGCAGCGGAGTTGCCAGACGGACGTCTGCTTGTGCTCTACCGCCTGTTTTCAGCGCGGCAGTGGTTCCGCAACCGGCTTTACGTCATGGACATGCCAAAGGCCGTGCGCCCCGGCATGTTGCTGAAAGGCAAAGAGATCGCCCGGCTGGAGGCGCCCACGCTCGTTGATAATTTTGAAGCTCTGGCCGTAACGCAAGAAAAGAGGCGAACCATTATCTGGCTCGCCTCTGATGATAATTTCTGGCCAC
>JBBATT010000282.1:0-3573 GCA_040398605.1 Chakrabartia sp. | reverse complement strand
CCGGGGTTGGACACCCGCTTTGAGGCGGCCACGACATCCCGCCCGACCAACTCAGGCAAGCCGAATGTCCATGCATGATCGGTGCGGTGGGCCGTCGATGCGTCAATCACGCGTGTTCGGTCATTATCAATCAGCGCGACAGATTCGCGCGCCGCATCGTCAGGCAAGCAGAGGATAACAATGTCCGCTGCATTGATCGCGTCTTTGCGGGCGCTGGTGTTTTTGCGACGGTCATCGTCGAGGGAGATCAGATCGAGTTCCGGGCGCCCGGACAGCCGCTCCGCAATCTCAAGGCCTGTGGTGCCGTGCGCGCCATCAATGAAAACGCTTGTCATTTGGCCTGCGCCAAGCTCGTCAGGTCGACATAGCCGACCATGTGATCGGAAGCCCGAAAGCCCCAAGCCCAACCGCCAGCCATATCGACGACCATGAAGATCGCACCGCGTTCTAGTGCTCCCACAGTTTCGCTGTCACGATCTGGCGTTGCGAAGATTGAGGCAGCTTCGTCTGTGCAGACCATTTCCATCGGCTGCGCGTAATGCGGGACGAAGAGCTTTCCGGCCAATGCAATATCCGCAAGGTCGCCCCGAACCGCGAGGGTCCGTGCATCTAGCTCGATAGAGGGTCCGCTAAGGGTGAAGCTGGTTCTGATTTTGCTTGTCATTGCGCGGCGCAATAGCCGAGCAAGCGGTCGTTACGCAATGGCGCTGCCCAAAGGCTGGCTTTCAACCTGTGGGGTAACGCCGCCGCAGCAGTTCAAACACAGCACGCATCCCCATGGCATCGCCACCCTTTGGACGGCCCGGCGTGGCTGAGGGACGCCAAGCGAAGGTGTCGAGATGCAGCCACGGCGTTCCTTCCGGCACGAAGCGGCGCAGGAACAGGGCAGCCGTCACAGCGCCTGCCATTCCACCCTCAGCCGAATTGACCATGTCGGCGATGTCAGACTTCAACATGTCGTCATAGCGATCCCAAAGCGGCATCCGCCAG
This sequence comes from Chakrabartia sp., assembly GCA_040398605.1. Lineage (GTDB taxonomy): Bacteria > Pseudomonadota > Alphaproteobacteria > Sphingomonadales > Sphingomonadaceae > Aquisediminimonas. Next base: position 2,583 of record JBBATT010000282.1, on the reverse strand, counting down.
GTCGGGTCCATCACCTCATGTGAGGCGGAAGCGATGTCCGCTGCAAGCTGTTCGTCATTGGTAAACAGGGCAGGGAGGTCCGGCCCCAATGCCACGCGCGCGGCGCCGGTAAGCGTCGCGAAATCAACCATTAACTCCGGCTTTTCTTCTGCAGCTTTTGTAATGGCATCGCCCAGAATGAGGCGGCCTTCGGCATCGGTATTGTCGATCTCGACCGTCAGCCCCTTGCGGCTTTTCAGCACGTCGCCCGGACGCATGGCATTGCCCGATATGGCGTTTTCAACGGCGGGGATCAGGAGATGGAGATGGATGGGCAAGCGTGCTTCCATCACCAGCCGTGCCAGGGCCAAGGCGTGCGCCGCACCGCCCATATCCTTCTTCATCAACCGCATATAGGGGCCGGTTTTGATGTTGAGCCCGCCTGTATCAAAGGCGACGCCCTTCCCAATCACGGCAATGCGGGGGTGCTTGGGATTGCCCCATACGAGTTCGATCAAACGTGGCGCACGATGCTTTTCAGCCGCCTGACCGACGGCGTGGATCATCGGATAGCCCACTTCAAGCTCATGACCCTTCGTGACGTGCACGGTGGCTTCAAACTCTGTTCCCAGCGCCTCTGCTGCGGCTTGAAGGCCGGCAGGGCCTAGATCAGCTGCGGGTGTATTGACCAGATCCCGCACGAGCGCAGTCGCTTCCGCCTGGCGGATAAAGTCCACGATTAGGCCGGGCTCGCTCACCAGCAGGATGCGGTCGCCGCCAGCATCAGCTTTGGAGAGGAAGCGATCATATTTATACTGCGCGAGCAACCAGCCAAGCCCTGCTTGTCCGGCAGCACCGCCTGCAAGGCGATAGGTTGCAGCGGGAAGCTTTTGGGCAGCAGATGCGAGATCCCAAACGGATCGCTTCTCATCAATGCCGACTGCGGCGTTCCAGTCACCGGGTTTGTCACCGGGCAATATTGCAATGTCGCCGGGGTTGCCTGAAAATCCCGATAACAGAGCGGCGGTCCGCTCCCGCTCGGTCAGGGCCTTCATCCAGTCTTCAAAGCCTGCTTTGGCAACGAGCGTGATCGTCCGGGCGTCCTGGCCTTGGTCAGGTTGGATGAGATGGGCAAAGCGGCTCATGTCCGGGCTCCGTCAGGCTTAGTATGAAATGAAAGGTCGCTGATGGCAGTCACTGTTGCAGCGGAACCCCGTAAAGATCGTGATCGTCAGCATCTTCGATGAGGACAGGTACGATATCACCGGGGGAAAGATGCCCGGCATCCCGCAGGAAGACGTGACCGTCAATATCGGGCGCATCGGCTTTTGACCGAGCATTGGCGCCGCCATCTTCATCAACGATGTCGATGATGACGTCCATCTTGCGGTCAATCTTAGCTGCAAGCTTCGCTGCCGAGATTGCCGCTGTCCGCTCCATCAGACGCGCATAACGCTCTTCCTTCACCTCTTCAGGCACGGGATTAGGCAGCGCATTGGCGGCAGCCCCTTCAACGGGTTCAAACCGGAACGCACCGACGCGATCCAGCTGTGCTTCATCCAGCCAATCGAGCAGATATTGGAAATCTGCCTCTGTCTCCCCCGGAAAACCAACGACGAAGCTGGAGCGGATGGTGATATCGGGTGCGATGTCGCGCCAGTTACGGATGCGTTCCAACACCTTGGCTTCATTGGCGGGGCGCTTCATGGCTTTCAGGACCGAAGGTGCCGCGTGCTGGAACGGAATATCCAGATAAGGCAGCACAAGGCCTTCTGCCATTAGCGGAATGACCTGATCGACATGGGGGTAGGGGTAAACATAGTGCAGGCGCACCCAAGCGCCGAGCTTGCCAAGTTCACGCGCAAGATCGGTCATGTGGGCGCGGACATCGCTGCCCTTCCACTGACGCGGTTCATGGCGGATATCGACGCCGTAAGCCGACGTATCTTGGCTGATGACGAGCAGTTCGCGCGTGCCGGCTTCGATCAGCTTTTCCGCCTCACGCAAGATGGCATCGGGGCGCCGCGAGACGAGGTCGCCGCGGATCGACGGGATGATACAGAAGGCACAGCGGTGGTTGCAGCCTTCGGAAATCTTGAGATAGCTATAGTGCTTCGGCGTCAACTTCAGGCCAGCTTCTGGCACGAGATCAACGAATGCATGCGGCACGGGCGGAGCAGCCTCATGGACGGCACTCACCACGGCGTCATACTGGTGTGGCCCGGAGATGGCGAGCACTTCGGGAAAACGGGCGCGGATGGCGTCGGCCTCATTCCCCATGCAGCCGGTCACGATCACCCGACCATTTTCGGCAATGGCTTCCCCGATCGCTTCAAGGCTCTCTTCCTTAGCGCTGTCGAGGAAACCGCAGGTATTCACGAGAACGACGTCAGCCCCCTGATAGTCGGGGGACAGGCCATAGCCGTCTGCCCGCAGCTTTGTGAGAATGCGTTCGCTATCAACAAGCGCCTTGGGGCAGCCAAGCGACACCATGCCGACCTTGGGCTGGGTAGGGAGTTTCGTCGTTTTCATAATCGGCGGGCCAATAAAGGAACTGCGCTTGGAAGTCACGACAAACTGGGGTGTTAGCCGCCAATCCGATCC
>JBBATT010000281.1:0-3605 GCA_040398605.1 Chakrabartia sp. | reverse complement strand
GTCCGCCAATGGGCCAGCCGCAGCTTTGGAGATTTTGATGAGATCCGTGTTCGTTCCGTTTGCGACCATCGCACTGGCCGTGGCCCCACCGCAGGCTGGGGCGCAGGCAGATGCTTTGACCGCCGTGTCGAACCATCTGAAGGCTGTCACAACGATGACAGCCAATTTCTCGCAAACCGACCGATCCGGAAAAACCGTGACAGGCGCGCTGAGCCTCAAGCGGCCGGGGAAAATTCGCTTTCAGTATGAAAAGGGCGTGCCCATCCTCATTGTCGGTAACGGCAAGACGCTGACCTTCATCGATTATTCGGTCCGGCAAGTGCAAAGCTGGCCCGTTGGCAGCACGCCGCTGGGCGTGCTTTTAAACCCGAACAAGGACTTGCGCGGCATTGCCAAGCTGCTGCCCGCCGCCAATCCGAAGATCACGCTGGTGGAAGCGCGGGACAAGAAGCACCCCGAATATGGCGTCATCACATTGGCGTTCAGCAAAAACGACTCGGCGCCCGCCGGTTTGATGCTGGAAGGGTGGGTTTCCATCGATTCCCAGAACAACCGGACAACGGTTCGTCTCTCAAACCAGCGATTCAACGGTCCGATATCCGATAAAACGTTCCTTTGGAGCGACCCACGGCCAAAAGGACCCCGTGGCTGACAATCCATTCATCCTGGCGACAGGAAAAAAGGCCTAATTTCTCTTGGCTTTCGCGGAAGGCCTGACGAGATTCCCCCCTGTTGCTCGTCAGATCAAAACCGCAAAAGACAGCGTGACGAACGCTAGCTAGGCCCCCGCTCCACGCCCCCGGAGCGGGGGTCGTTGCATTTGGGTCTGGGCTCAATCGGTCATAGCCCCGGTGTCGCGCCGTCGTCAGGATGGTTTCGAGGATCGCGGCCGCCACGCCTTTTCGCAAATAGTGGGCATCGATCCGCATCAGACAGAGCGGGCAAGCACGGCCAGACAGTCGCGCCCCAATTGTCGGCTGCGCTCGGGCGACCAAGCCCTCAATGGATCGGCATTCGTATCATGATCCTTAAACGGCATTTCCAGCGTCATCGACACACAGCCCAGATGCGCAAAGCGGTTAGCCAACTGATTGGTCGACATCGTCAGATTGGCCTTGCCCGGTGCTGATTTTGGGTAGCCGAGCGTGGTCTGGAAATCGGGCGTCTGCGCGGCCAGCGCTTCGCGATAAGCGTAATAGCGGTCGCCCTGATCGTCGGTCCAATTGGGGATGCCCTCAAAGCCCGCAATGAAGTTGGCGGGGATCGCCTCATCACCATGCACGTCCATCGCCCAATGGACGCCGGTGCGATCCATCTCATTTCGGACGCAGAGCACTTCGGGGGACCGCTCGGCGCTGGGCGTGGCCCATTCGCGGTTGAGGTTCACGCCGACGGCATTGGTGCGCAGATGCCCCCGCACAGAACCATCGGGATTCATATTGGGCACGATGTGGAGCGTGCATTTTTCCCGCAAGGTTCGGGCGACGGGGTCGCTCTCATCGATCAGACACCCCAACGCGCCGTCCATCCACCATTCGGCCATCGATTCGCCCGGATGCTGGCGTGCATAGAGCCAGACCTGCGTGGCGCCTGTGCCCATGCGGAGGAGGTCCAGCGGCTGGCCATCAAGCGTTTGGCCAAGCTGGATCAGCGATACACCGGGTGCTGCGGCTGTCCGCTGGACCAGATCCTGATGCCGCTCCATCGAATAGGGGGCAAAATAGGCAAACCAGACGGCATCTGCCTGCGGTGTGTGCGTGATCGTGAGCGTGCCATCGGCATAGCTGGTATCCGCACAGAGCCAGTCCGCACGATCGTTTGAATAGCGCGCCTTATAGTTCGCCCAGCCGCCGGGATAGGCCGAGCCGCCGCAATTGGTGATCTTCAGCGTGACCGGGCGTCCCTTTGCGCCGGCCACACGGAAGTGGAACCATTGGTAGAAATCGGAGAGCGCATCCTTGCGGATCTCAAGAGTTGCCGTGTCGCCCTCAATCGAGGTGACGATGATGTTGCCGCTGTCAAAGCCGGACGAGATGCTGAGTGATGTCATGGGACAGTGATAGTGCGTCCCGATTCGCCCGGAAAGTCCTGAAACAGAGCCCGCGTCAGCTTATCTGCAGCAAGGCCCGGTTGTGCGGCCGGGGCTTTGGCAGGCGCTTCGGTCTGCGCGCGGCCTTCCCAGACCACCGCGCCGTCCGAAATCCGCTTCATCTGGACGGACATGCGCGTGCCAATGATCGCTGACGTTGACTTACCGACGCCAAAACTGGTGCCCAAACCGATGCCAACATTTCCGCCAAACGACCCGCCGCCAATGCCGATGGTCACAGGCGATCGCTTCGCCACCTGCCGTTCCGCGCGCTCAAACCCTAGGACAATCCGGTAGCTGGCCTTGCCCTCCAGCGGGTAGCCGAGCCGAATCAGTTCACGGGAGACAGCGGCGGCATAAGTGCCGAATTCAAGATTGGCGGCATTCTGGCCTTCTGCCGCCTCAATCACGACGGGGCCGGAGGCAGGTTGCTGCCCAAGGTGGAATCGCGTGACTTCCACAGGCGGAATCGAGGCTGCACAGCCGGATAGTGCCAGCATAGAGAGAGAAAACACGATAAAACGCATGGGAGATGACTCCTTACTCGGCAGATCGCCTTGACTTTGCCATAGCCCATCTTTAGGCGGCAGCCTTCATTTTCCAACGTTAATTTAGAACAGGCAAGCGATCATGAAGATCCGCAATTCGCTCAAGTCGCTCAAGGGCCGTCACCGGGATAACCGCGTGATCCGTCGTCGTGGCCGGACCTACGTCATTAACAAGACGCAGCCGCGCTTCAAGGCACGCCAGGGCTAATCCCCTGTGGCGGTGACCGCCGTCGTTTTCGACGTCGGCAACGTCCTTTATCACTGGAGCCCAAGAGCTCTGTACGAGCGCCTGATCCCCGAGGATCGGGCGCTTGACGCGTTTCTGGAAACCGTCGTCACCAATAACTGGCATTTCCAGCACGATGAAGACCGCGACTTGGCGGACACCAGCGCAGAGCTGATCGCCCGCTTCCCAGAACAGCGCGATCTGATTCTCGCATGGGCCCCGCGCTTTAATGAGACGATCACCGGCCCTGTTGAAGGCATGATCGAACTGGTTGAAGACCTCGATTCGGCGGGCGTGCCGCTGTTCGGCATTACCAATTTCAGCCATGAATTCTGGCCGCCCTTTCGTGCGCAGGAAGCCCGTGTCTTTAACCGGTTTCGCGACATTGTCGTTTCGGGCGATGAAAAATTGGCCAAACCGGACCCCGCCATCTTCCACCTCGCCCGCGCGCGCTTCGGATTAGAGCCGGGGGAAGGCGTGTTTCTGGATGACCGGCTGGACAATGCACAGGCCGCACACGCCAATGGCTTTGTCGGCCATTACTTCTCCGATGCAGTGGCGGCCCGAAAGCATCTGGTTGACCTCGGCCTGCTCTAAATCCTCCCACCGATATCTGTGCGTGGCGCAAGCTGCCGATTGGCGTAACATGGCATCGTGAGGCCAAGGAAAGCAGACGGCATGGGGCAAAAGCGAACAAAAACCAGTCGGATTGCGCATCCGCGCTACATGGCGTTCTTTGCCC
>JBBATT010000280.1:0-3612 GCA_040398605.1 Chakrabartia sp. | reverse complement strand
CCACGACATTGGCCCTCGTCGTGCTCCCCCGGCCCGATGAAGGCCCGCCCGCCATCAACCCCTTTTACTTCTCCCTGCTCGGCTGCGTGGCGGCATCTGCCGCCGCCCGGGGCTACGGGCTGCTCGTCTCGTTCCAAGACATTGGCGGCCAGCTTTACGGTTCTTATGAAGACAGCAGCCAAGCTGACGGCCTGATTGTCATCGGCAGTTCGCAAAATGTCGACGCATGGCACCACTTTAAGGGCCTTGCCGACGAGGGATATTCGGTCGTCTTTTGGGGCTCCCCCTATGAGACGGAAACGGCGGTGCGCGCAGACAACCATGCAGGGGGTGCTCTTGCGGCGCGGCATCTCCTCGATCAGGGCTGCGAACGGATCGTCTTCATCGGCCCCTCAGGCGATGGCCCCCAGCAGTTCATGGCACGCTATGCCGGATTTGCAGATGAACTCGCCAAGGTAGGGCGGACACCGATTCTCGCAGAGATGCCCGAGGGGGCCGACAAGGAAATTCAAAGTGCCGAAGCTGTCGCGCGCCTGATTGCCTCCGGCATTAGCTTTGACGGCATTTTCGCTGCCACCGATCTGTTCGCCATTGGCGCCCTGCAGAAGCTGCAGGAACTGCACATGGATGTGCCGGGCAAAGTCGCGGTTGTCGGCTTTGATGGCATCCGGGCCGGCCTCTATGCCTACCCCACGCTCACCACGATCGAGCAGGATCTGGCAAAGGCAGGCGAACAGCTTGTCGATAATGTCATCGCGGCCATTCAGGACCGCAAGGGCGATAGCCAGCCTGTGCCTGTCAACCTCCAGATTCGGGGCAGCAGTAGGCGCTGAGGCCCTGATCTGGAGGCGAGGCGCGTCACCTGACCGCCTCAGAACCAAGCACCCTGCGTGAAACTACTGTTCAGGTTTTTTACGGAATTGCCCGCCTGCCCGATCTGATTGAAAAACAACCATATTGAGCATTATGGAATCACCAAAATGACCAAATGCCTGTGTAACATCTGCCCATTAGGCGACCCGAACATTAGCTTCGCCGTTGTCCATTGCCTGCATCGGTTTACCGCCTATGCTAGCGAAAGGCCCGGCGCAGCAACGCTCTCAGCCGGGAGGGTCGCCACGCAGCCTGAATGGCAGTCCAATCCCGCAATGCCTCATCTGTTCACGCGGTTCGCCGCCTGACCTTGATCAGGCCATGCCTTTGGCAAGGTCAATCCGGGATGCATCGCCAACCTGAGACCCGCCATCACAGTCTAGGATTGTTCCGGTGATGTAGCCGGCAGCAGGCGAAGACAGGAACACCGCGCATTCCGCGACTTCCTCAATCTCACCCCAACGCTTCATCGCAATGCGATCATAATGCTTCTGCCGGGAATCGGCATCCGGTGCGAGACGCGCCATGCCTTCTGTGTTCGCAATCGGCCCCGGCGAGATGCCGTTGACGCGGACATGTGGCCCCCATTCCAGAGCGAGAACGCGGATCAACTGATTGATGCCCGCTTTCGCAGCACACGCATGGGCCTGCAGCGCAGACGCGTTGACCGCCTGCCCCGCCGTAATCGCGATGAGCGACGCGCCCGGGGTGTTCAGGAGGTCATGACACCCGCGAAACACATTGAACGTTCCGTTGAGGTCAATATCGACAACCGTCCGGAACGCATTGGCCGACATGCCAAGGACTGGCGCGAGGAAGTTCCCGGCGGCGCCCGACACAACAATGTCCATCTTCCCAAACCGGTCAACGACATGTTCCATCGCACCGCGAATAGCGCCGTAATCGCGGACATCTGCTGAAAGGCCGAGTGCCTCTGGGCCGATTTCAGCAGCGGCATTGGCCGCCTTTTCAGGATTGCGTCCAACGACGGCGACCTTGGCACCCAATTGCGCATAGCGCTTTGCAATGCCCAAGTTGATGCCGCTGGTTCCGCCCGCCACGAAGGCGACCTTGCCGTCCAACAGCCCGTCTCTGAATGTCTGCATTGCCGCCTTCTCCTAAATGGGTTCTGATCTGTAGAAATTATCTTGAAACTAGCTGGTCTGCCCACGTCCACGGTCCATGACTTCGCGACGGCGCGCTTCCACCTCGTCGGCCGAGACCTGCCCGTTCATCTGCGTTGATCGCGCCGCTTCTAGCGCCATCGCCTCCCCGAATGGCAGCGCAAAGCCATCATTGATGAGGGCTTTGTAGTGGCGGAGCATTTGCGGATCCATGCTGGCCATATCTTGCGCCAACTGCCGGGCGACCGGAAGCAAGTCTTGCGGACTGACGACTCTGTTCACCAGCCCCCAGGCGCAGGCCGTTTCTGCATCAAGGAAGTTGCCGGTGAAGGACAATTCCCGAGCACGGTAGATACCAATCAGGCGCGACAGTTTTTGAGACAAACCCCAACCCGGCATGATACCGACGCGCCCATGCGTATCGGCAAAGCGGGCGTTGGTCGACGCGATCAGCACATCACAGGCCAGAGCAACTTCAAACCCCCCGGTAATCGCGACGCCGTTGATCGCACCGATGACCGGTTTGGAGCACAACTCGATCGCCCGCACAGGGTTTTGCTCGGCTGCCGTCGCATTTGCGGCGCCCAAATTGCTTGTGTCGGCGCCCAATTCCTTCAGGTCGAGCCCAGCGGTAAAGGCCCGCTCTCCGGCCCCCGTCAGGACGACAGCGCGGATTGTGTCATCCGCCTCTACCGCGCGCATCACCTGCGCCAGTTCTACCCGCAAGGCCGCAGATAGCGCATTCATCGCCTCTGGGCGATTTAGCGTGACGACAGCAATATTGTCTTCCTGATCGACAGTCACCAACGGCATCTAACTCTCCTCTGCCGTCAGATTGCGGGACTTTACGCAAACGTCAAGCAGCGGAATCAGATCACGAGTTCATTGGCCGTGCGAAGTGCCGAGAAATAACGTGCGAGCTTGTCGGCGGCAGCGTCAGACAGGCGAATGAAGATACGCCGCCCGTCATCCGGATCGGCAATCCGGTCAAACAGGCCAGAGTCCGTCATCGTCTTGATCCAGCGTAGCGCCGTCGTTGGCGGGACGCTGGCTGCAATGCAAAGACTGGACACCGCAACTTGGACCCGCTCAATCCGGGCCGCCATCAGGTCGAGCAGCATATCCCAAGCCGGGTCCGCAAACAGCTCTCGATCAAAGAAACGGTCACGCAGGCGCCGCATGCGAATGACGGCCCGCACTTCCGACGCGCTGGGTTCCACCTCCATAAGGGCGGGTTCACCCATAAAGGACGGTCGGACATCGCCCACATTATCGCCGGACAACGGGGTAGACGCAGAGAGCGTTGCAAGTGTCCGTGCGATGCGCCCCACCTCATCGGCCAAGCGTTGTAACCGCGCGGACTCCAAATCACGGGCGACATCGTGCAGCTGGTGGCGTGGCCCGCCAATCGCGAAGGCAATGGCGGCTGCAAAATCAACGTCGGTGGGCTCAGACAGCAGCGCTTCACTGCGGCTCCAGACGTCTGCTGACAGAGTATCAATGACGCCCATCGGAGCGGATAGGACCAACGGACAATGTAACGAGGATGTCAGGCTGGAGATCATATCAACAGGACCAGCCGGGTGCACAGGGGCGGCTTTGCTCAACGTCAGAA
>JBBATT010000279.1:0-3617 GCA_040398605.1 Chakrabartia sp. | reverse complement strand
GTTGTCATACAAATCATCGACGAAGATGGACGCTCCGCTGATTTTGCTATCGCCCTGCCAGATCAACCGGATGCGTACGGCACCGCGGGTGTAGACGTCGACACGATCATCGATCGCTCTGCGCTGCCAGCCCTGCTCCTCGCACGACTGGGCGACGGCAGACCGTTCGTCGGTCGCAGTAGTCATGGCGTCTCCCTCGTCGAGCGATGTTGTCGGTGAATTCCACGCTACTGCGGGAGGTCGAACCGCAGTAGGTTGGGTCTCATGAGCGGGCAGCGCGTCGACGTCCGGATTCCCTCACACGGCGAGCAGCTCGCGGCGCCGTAGTTGAAAGTGATGGTCTTCACGTTGGCGTCGGCGCTGTTCGTGCCCCACGCACGAATATGGATGCCCTGCCCCACGGCGCTCAACTGGCCGCCCGGCGCCGTGTACGACAGCACGGTGTTAGTGGCGGTGCCGGTCGTGGTGAAAGCCGCTGGCAGTGCAGCGAGGTTGCCGTTGACGCCGGCATTGACGGCCAGGATCGTCTGGTTGATCGCCTGCTGTTCGTTGGCCGGGTCGAGCGCCCCGGTGATGAGTGGGATGTTCGCAGCGAGCGCCGCGCCCGCCACTCCAGCGGCCAGGACCGCCCCTAGAAACCATTTCTTCAGCATGTGCCACCCCTCTGCAAGATGTCCGTGCTTACACTGTATTCGTGCGCCGCGCTAGGGACCAGCCGCCGCCTTCGCTGTTTCCTGCAAAAACTTAAGGTCGTTCGCCGGCTGCGCGAGTTTAGCAGCGTCCGAGGCCGCTTTAGCCCGCGCCTCCACGTCCGTGCAAAGCTGTTGGAAATCACCTTGCCAGTGCTGCGGTGGGTTAGCAACGCCAGGGGCGACGTGCTCGGTCGGAGCCCAGTTGCTGTGCTGGAAGCAGACGCGGCGCTCGGCCTCGAAGTCCTCATCCGCGAGCGCGGGCGTGGCGGCCAGCAGGCAGAGCAGAGCGAGCTTGCGCATCAGGGCTTCCCCTTCATCCGTTCAAGTAGCGCGCCGGGCACGGGCGCCGCAGAGCTGGGGATCGGCGGCACGACAAGGCCGGGCGGAGCGTCGGGGCCTGCGGGGTGTGCTGCTGCCTCGGCAGCGCCGTCCTGCGCCGCCTTGGACCGCGCCGTCATCATCGCATTCTGCTCGCGGTTGACCAGCAGCTGCCAGATCGGGAACGCCCGCTCGAAGTCGACGCCGCGTTGCAACGACGCCATCAGGGCGTTGTAGGTCTTCTCATCCATCTCCCACGCCACATAGGGCGGGCGCTCCTGGGCCGAAGCCGGGACTGCTAGCAGCGCTAGCGCCGCAATAAGACCAAACCGCATTTACAAAGCTCCGTTGTTCGCGAACGTGTTGTGCGTGCCGCCCGAGCTGTCGACATAGCTGCTGGAGCAGCCATGCTGCACGTTCAGCGCGTACATGATGTAGTCATTGCCTGTAGCAAAGACCGCAGGGGTCTCGGCAGCCGAAAGCCCGCCATTGCCGGTGCAGAACATATTGCCGATGATCTGGTGCGTGTTCTTCGAGTGGCCCCCCACTGGGGATTGTATGGCGACATCCGCCCCGCCCACGCTGGACAGGTTGGAGTTATATATGTTGATGCCTTCAATGATCGACGCCGCCGCTTCTTCGAAGATGCACGACGCATTGCAGCTCGTGATCTGACCGCCGTACACGGCCAGTCCCGACGACTGTGTGAACAGGTCATTCCTGTAATAGATGCCTATGCCCATGCCGCCGCCGAAGCCGCCAGGGCCGAAGCCGTGCAAGTACGTATAGTACATGACTAGGTTCTGCATGTCTTTTGCGTCAACGCCGTAGCAGCCGCCGCACTCGGTCTCAAAATCGAAGAAGACGTCGTAGGCCGGGCAGGCCCCTTGTTCAGCAGCCGCGATGTATCCGCCCGGCACCGTGCAGTCGATCTTCAGCGCGGTGCCGGTCTGCTCGAAAGCGAGCCGGTTCCCGCGCACGGTCGCGGAGAAGCCATGCTGATATATGCCGATAGCGGCTTGGTGGAGCGCCGCGACAGGGCCACCGCCCGCCGTTATATCTTGCAGCGTAACCGCATCTTGGCGCGTGGCGCTACCTGCCCCATCGGGGTGCGCTCCAGAGCCGAACAGGTCGATCAGTGTCCCGTCTTGCAGCACTTGGTCCGCGTATATGTTATAGATCAAATCCCGGTTCCCGCCGATGAGCTGCACGAGCGTGTAGGGCAACCACGCATATACATCCTTGATGGTGAAGTCCGACGTGTACTTCGTTTGGATCAGGGGCTTCTTGCAGGACGATGACCCGTATATGTCCCCGCCGAGCGGAGCGTTGTAGAACGAAACCGCCTCGATGCCGCCACCATAGTTGTAATTGGCGGTCGCAGCCGAGTTGAACGCGAAGATTGGTCCCGCGCAATTGAAGTCCGTAAATATCCAGGTGCCGCTGATCCCCAGCGCAGGAGGGCTATTGTACCCGCTGCCGCCGCCCGCCGCGCCCATCCCCACGATGTAGGGCGCCGAGCATGACCGCGGCGTGGTGATGCCTGTGGACGCGGCCTTGATGTAGTAGCCCCCGCGCGCCAACACCACGCGCCCGCCGACGTTGCCGCCCTTGCCCGCCGCGCAGGCCGCGTTCACCGCCGCCTGGATGCAGGCGGTCTGGTCCGTGCCGAAGGTGCCCCAGTCACAGTATTTGGGAGTGACGTAGGTCACGTCGCCGATATTCGCGCCGTCGATCTCGGCCTGCGACGTGAAGCCCAGCGAGTCGGTGACACCCGTGGCCGATATGCCAACCACGTTGATCGCGCCATAGCCGAGGTTCAGGCTGCTGGTGTCGCGGATGTAGCCGTTGCCCGAACTGTCCTGCATGAAAATGCCGCCGATACCGCCCACATAGAGCACCGGCCCCGGCACCGCGATGTTGCCGCTGGAGTCGAAAACCGCAATGCCGTTCGGCGCATTGGCGCCCGTGATGATGCCCAGCACGCAGTTCTGCAACGAAGTGAAGTTGGCGTTGACCTGGGGGGCCTGCGCGATCGTGCCGTTGACGAACGAATAGGGCACGCCGGGGCAAGGCGACACCGCCCACGCGCTGCTGGAGATCAGCGCAAGCGCAAGGGCCAACAGCCATCGCCGGATCATCATGCGAACTCCTGCATATAGCCGAGCGTGCGGCGTCGAAGGAACGTGTCGCCGATCTTGAAGCCCGGCTGGCTCCGGCCGTTATAGTTGATTGCCAACCGGTTGTACACGATCGGCGCATCGAAGCTGATGCGCCGTGGGTAGAGTTCCGACTGCTGCTGCCCCCACGGGTCAAGCCCCCACACCAACGTGCCCCATAGCGCGCCCACCGTGGTGAAGGTGTAGGTGACGACGCCGTAGGGGTTGCCGTCCTGATCCTGCGCGACGGCGTTGAAGCTCTGGATCGTGCCCTGCGCAATCTTAACCTGCAACTCGGTCAGCTCGGACTGCGCCATTTCCAGGTTATCGGCGAGCATCACCGTTTGGAGTGACCAGACCATCTGGTTGCCATTCTCAATGAAACCTGACGTCGGCCCCTGCACCGTGGGGCTGGTGAACATCGCGGCGTCAACGCCAGTCGGCGTGA
>JBBATT010000278.1:0-3659 GCA_040398605.1 Chakrabartia sp. | reverse complement strand
ATTGATGGCACGCGGGATTATGTGCGGGGCCGCGATGGCTGGGCCGTCTCGATAGCGCTGGTGGAAGGCGGGCGGGCGACGCTTGCCGTGCTTGATGCTCCCGCGCGCGGTGAACATTGGCGCGCAGCACGCGGCGCAGGTGCTGTCCGCAACGGCATGCCGATTACGGCGAGCACCCGCACCGACTTGTCCGGCGCACGCGTGCCAGCAGACGTTCTGCCCAAGGCCGATATGGACCTGGTGACCGTCTACAAGCCGAACTCCATCGCGCTGCGCATCGCCATGGTTGCCGCCGATGAGGCGGATCTGGTTGCTGCCCTGCGCTGGGGCCATGAATGGGATATCGCCGCCGCCGCGCTCATCGCTGAGGAAGCCGGCGGCAAAGTGACAGACGCGCATGGCCGCCCGCTGCGGTTCAACTCGACCAAAGGAGAGGCGTTCGGCGTGCTGGCGACAGGAACACCGCTGCACCCGGTCGCCGTTGAGCGGCTGCAAGAGCGGGCACGCAAATACTCGGTGCGGTAGGTCCTGTCCCAAAGCGGGACCATAAAATGGTATATATTTTCATAATGGGTCTTTTCGATGCCATTTTTGTTGGGTATCCAGCAAAAAACAAGGTCGCGAGTTTATCCATCTCTCTTGGGGGTTTAGTTTATGAAAAGATTAGCTATTTTCGCTTTGTTTGCGGCATCTGCCCTTTCTGCCACTCCGGCATCTGCTGCGCTGCTGCTCGGTAAGACAGTCCAGCTCTCGCACGATTTTCCGGTTTTGGGCTCACCTGACCTTGGTGTGACTAATTACACCGTCGGTACGAGCGCTCCGGTAGACTATGCTGGCATCGCGACCTATTTCGCGACCGACACGACGTTCAACATGAATGTCTTCTGCGGGTAGGGCTGTAACTGGACGTCGACGTCGTTCAACGGCTTCGTTCTCTCAGATGTCTCGAGCACGGTTGACGCCTTTACCGGCGTGACGATCAACGCCGCGACGAACTATCTTGGCTTTGATGCCTCACGCATTTCGTTCGACGCAGATAACATCTACGTAAACCTGCAGGGACTGACAGCCAACGGCACGATTACGCTGGACATCAACGGCGCAGCCGGTGGCATTCCTGAGCCCGCAGCATGGGCCATGATGCTGGCTGGCTTCGGCCTCGTCGGTGCAGCGATGCGCCGTCGCGAAACGCTGCAAGTCACCTACGCCTGATTTCTCTGAAATCTGAAGAAGGCCTTCCCGATACATGTCGGGGAGGCCTTTTCATGTCCCGCTACCCGACCTTTGCCAACCCCAGCCGGGCAATCTCAATCTTCGGGCAATGGTCCATGACAACCTTCAAGCCCGCCGCTTCGGCCCGCGCCGCCGCCTCTTCATTGACGACACCCAATTGCATCCAGACGGCCTTGGCGCCTGCGTCAATCGCCTCATCGACAACGGCGCCTGCCGCTTCAGAATTGCGGAAGATATCGACCATGTCCACCGGCCCCGCATCGGCAAGGCTGGCCTTTACCTCCACACCGTGAATGCTCTTCCCGGCCTGGCCCGGATTGATAGGGATGACGGCATAGCCATGGTCGATCAGAAATTTCATGACGCCGAAGCTCGCTCGCTCCGGATTATTTGACGCGCCGACGACAGCGATGGACCGCACAGAGGAGAGGAGTGCGGCCAAATCTTCGTTGCGGGTCAGCGTCATCTTATCCTCCGTGGGTGCGGATCCAGGCTGCGAGTTGCTCCGCAATCGACATAAACGCCGCAGCATGAGGTCCGTTCCCGGCGGCAGGCGGCTGGCCTGCATCGGACGCGGCCCGAATGTCCATCGCCAATGGAATGCGTCCGAGGAAAGGCACGCCCATTTCCTTGGCCGCAGCTTCTGCCCCACCGCGGCCGAACGGGTCCGATATCTCGCCGCAATGTGGGCAGGCATATCCCGACATATTCTCGATAATGCCGATGATGGGCACATCCGATGTGCGGAACAAATCAATCGCGCGCGTCGCGTCGATCAAAGCAAGGTCTTGCGGTGTGGAGACGATCACCGCGCCAATGGGTTTATGCTTTTGCACCATGGACAGTTGCACATCGCCTGTGCCCGGCGGCATATCGGCGATGAGCACATTAGCATCGCCCCATTCGGCATCAATCAACTGGCCCAGCGCATTGCCCGCCATCGGCCCGCGCCAGGCAATGGCCTGACCCGGCTTGACCAGATGCCCCATAGACAGCAGCGGCACACCAAAAGGCGTGTCGACCGCGACCAGCTTCTGGCCTTCCGCGACTGGACGCTTGCCTTCAGTGTCAGTCAGTCGGGGCTGGGAGGGGCCGTAAATATCGGCATCGACCAGCCCGGTCTTCAGGCCCAACCGCTTCAATGCAATGGCCAAATTGGTCGACACGGTGGATTTGCCCACCCCGCCCTTGCCGCTGGCAATCGCGACCAACATCCGCTGCGTGCGTGCGCTCGTCATGGCGATGCGGACTTCGTTGACGCCGTCGACCTGCTTCAAGCGCGCTTCGATTTCAGCGCCGAGCGCGTCGCGCTGCGCGACCGAAAGGCCCGCCACGTCGAGAATCAGGCCTGCGCGACCATCGGCGAGGCGCGGTGCGGCAGCCCTTCCAGAAGCGATGAGTCCGCCTTTTCCGGCGGGATCGGGGATGGCGTCGAGCGCCTGTGTGATCATTTCAATATCGGACATGACGGCGATTTAAGGGGAGAAATCGTTGGCGCCACTGTTTTTCATGAAATCCGCCCCCTATATGTATTTTCATGAGCGAAAAAACAGGCTGGGTCGCACGCGGACGCGTGCTTTTGGCTGAAGCGGGTGGCCCTTGGGGCAAACGCGGCGGCGGTGAATCAGGTGGAGGCGGCTCCGGCGGTGACGGCGGCGGCGGACCTCGTAATCCTTGGAACCTCCCCCCCGGCGGCGGCGGCGGTGGAAAGCCCCGTGGCCCGCGCGGACCCTCTGCACTCGACGAATTGCTGCGTCGCCTGCGCGACCAGTTTGGCGGCGGCGGCGGCGGCGGTGGAGACGGCGGCCTGCCTTGGCCGATGATCCGAATCGGCGGCGCGGTCGTGGTTGGCGTTTGGATTTTGATGACCAGCTTTCACGCAGTCGGCCCGCAAGAGCGGGCCGTAGTGACCACCTTTGGTGCCTATTCCCGCACAATGGGCTCCGGCGTCGGGCTGACCCTGCCTTACCCCATTGAAAGCGTGTCCAAGCTCAATGTCGCTGAAATCCGGACCATCGATGTCCCGGCCAGCGGCAACACGCAGAACTTCATCCTCACGGGTGACCAGAACATCATCGATCTCGATTATTCGGTGCGCTGGTCCATCGCGGACCCGGAACTGTTCCAGTTCCAGCTGACGGACCCTGAGGAAACCATCAAGGAAGTCGCTGAAAGCTCAATGCGGGCGGCGGTGTCGCGGGTGGACCTGATTGGCGCCATCGGGGCCAAGCGTGGCCAGATTGAAGCAGATGTGGAACAGCGGATGCGCGCCATTCTCGCGACGTATCGCTCTGGCGTGCGCATTGAAGGCATTGCCATCAAGCGCGCCGATCCGCCGGCTGAAGTCATTGATGCCTTTAAGGACGTGACCGCCGCGCAGCAGGAAGCGCAGTCGATGATCAACCAGGCGAACACCTATTCGCAGC
>JBBATT010000277.1:0-3661 GCA_040398605.1 Chakrabartia sp. | reverse complement strand
AAAAAGCGCTCCTGAAAGGCAGGAACGGAAAAGATTGCAGAAGAGCCTGTCGCACAAGCACTTGTGTTCCGGAATTCGGTCACCACGCCGCTCGTATCGTTTCGGCAGCGTGTCAGACCATTGGGCAGGCTATTGAGTACCGGCGTTGTGATGCCAAATACCGAACCTGCAACCGCAAAGATCGATGGACGTAGGCCCATTTCACGCGCCCCCGAACCAAGCGGAATTTCAAGCTCCATACGACCCAGATAATAAGCGCGCCCACCGAGCGCATCATCGACGATCTGGTCACGTGCCGTGATCAGATTGCCACTGGCGTCATAAAAGAGGCGCTGGACGCGCGGACCAATGCCGCGAATGCCAAAGCCTGGGAACTGCGGCTCACCCAGATAGAAACGGTCCGTCAGGCGAAGCTTGTCCAGCCCTGCCCCGCGGCTCTGTTCAAATGAGCGAATATACCCGCCTTCACCCTGCAGCGAGAAAACGAAATTACTAAATGGCTTCCAATATTTGCGCGCATCAAGACTTGTGCGCAGATACTTCACGCTTCCACCAAGGCCTGCATAATCCTGACTAAACAACAGCCGGTTGCCTTTAGTCGGGCGGACGCGGTTGTCGAGATCGTCATAAACGAGGCTGTAGCCCAGCGACGATGTTGTCCGCTTCCCGATGGCATCGCAGAGATAGCGGCCCGCTAGAAAATCATCGCCCTTTCCGTTGAAGTAATAAGTTGCAGTGTCCAGCGACACATCATCATAATTCAATCCATAGCGTGCAGCGAAAGAGAGATACTCGGTGATCGGCACGCCCATGCGAAGCTGGATGCCTGTCGTCACCTGCTGATATGTCGTTTGACGCGCCTGATTGATGAAGTTGAAAGAGTTCATATCGCGACGGAAAATGTCGCCGCCAACCGCAATGTTCCGTTCCATGAAGTAAGGCTCGGTAAAGCCCAGTTCGACCGACTTTGAATATTGCGAATAATTGACGCTGGCGCGCAGTTCCTGACCCTTGCCGCGGAAATTGCGTTGGCGGATCGAGAAATTGATGATGAACCGCTCCAAAGACGAGAAGCCAGCTGACAACTGAAGTTCGCCCGTCGCTTTTTCTTCTACATTCGCTTCAAGAACGATGCGGTCCGGTGCTGAACCGGGCTTCTGTTCGATCTCAAGCTTTTCTTGGAAATAGCCAAGGCTCTGAATACGGTCGGAAGAGCGCTTGACCTGGAAGCTGTTGAACGGATCGCCTTCGGCCAATCGGAACTCACGGCGGACGACCTTATCTTGCGTCACAGTGTTGCCGTTGATGTCGATGCGCTCCACGTAAACGCGGGGCGCGTCTCCAATCTTATAAGCGATCGACATAGTCAGCGTGTCTTTGTCGCGCTGAAACTCCGGGTTCACTTCGGCAAACGCATATCCGAACAAGCCGGCAGCTGAGTTGAGGCCTTCAACGGTGTCTTCAACCTGCTTCGCGTTGTACCAAGCCCCCTTCTTGGTGGCGAGCGCTTCAGCCTTAGGCTTGTAATCGCGCAACTCGCTTTCGACCGTTACATCGCCAAATTTATAGCGCTGCCCTTCCTCGACAACATAGGTGACGATGAAGTCACGCTTGTCAGGCGTCAATTCTGCTGTGGCCGACGTCACGCGGAAATCGGCATAGCCCTGCGTCAGGTAGAACTGACGCATCTTCGACTGGTCATAGGCCAGCTTATCCGGATCGTAACTGTCCTTCGACGAGAAGATGCCCAGCGGGCTCGACGGGCGCGTGGCCATTTCGCCGATAATTTTCTTATCCGAAAACTTGTCATTGCCGAGGATGTTGATCTGACGGACCTTAGATTTCGGGCCTTCGCTAATTTCAAAAACGATATCGACGCGATTCTGGTCCAGCGTGACCATCTTCGGCTCGACCGTCGCTGCATAGCGACCCTGCCGCTGGTAAAGATCGATGATGCGCGCAACGTCGGCTCGGACCTTAGAGCGCGTGAAAATCTGTCGCGGTGCGGCCTTAATCTCCGGACGGATTTTTTCTTCCTTCAGGCGCTTATTGCCCTCAAGGATGATGCGGTTGATGACTGGGTTTTCCTGAATCTCGATCGTCAGGTCGCCCGCATCGTCGCGGATCTGAACATCGGAAAACAGCTCAGTATCCAACAATTCACGCAGCGCATCATCCAGCGCTTCGACCGTGTAGGCCTGTCCGGGGCGCAGCTTGATGTAGGACCGCACCGTATCTGGCTCAATACGTTGAGACCCAACCACGTTGATGGTCTTGATGATCTTCACAACTGCGGGCAGCGCAACCGTTGGCGTTGCAACAACTGCCGGGGTGGCAGGTGCAGGTCGCGCCGCAGGCGGCGCTGAGCGGCGAGTCTGTGCGGCGACAGGCGTCACAAGCGCAGGGAGCGCCGTCCCCAACAGCAATGCTGTCAGGCAACGATTGCGAAAAACGGTCTTTTCTTTTGCTACCACGCGCTCTCTCTCACCAAAATTCGACGCAGGAATCCCTGCAATTTATCCGTCCAAACCGGCCAGTCGCCAGAGCCCGAGCGACCCAAGATCGTTCAGCGTCACAAACACCATCAGCGCCAACAGAACGTACATACCTGACCGGAATGCGAGTTCCATCGTTTTCGGACTAACCGGCCTTCGCTGAATGGCTTCGACCGCATAGAAGCTGAGATGTCCTCCATCAAGCATCGGCACTGGCAACAGGTTGATGAACCCCAAATTAATCGAGATCAAAGCAACCAAATAGACATACTCCTGCCAGCCCAATGTGGCGGCCTGGCCTGATATCTGTGCGATTTTAATGGGGCCGCCCAATTCCTCCACCGAGCGGCGTCCTGTGACAAGTTGCCATATGCCCGTGATCATCCGATCCAAGATATTTGCCGTCTGCCGCATCGCGACAAATGGTGCTTGGTAAAAGGGAACAGGCACAATGACGCGGGTCGTTGAAGATCCGATTCCGATCCGCCCGATCCGGTACACATTGCCGAACCGATCCTTCTCAACGACGGTGCTTGGCGTGACCGCGACATCAACCGTGCGTCCGGAGCGTTCTAATGTCAGATCGAGTCTTTCGCCGGGACGATCCTGAATGATCGGATAAATCTCATCAAAGCTGTCTACCGAACGATTGTTGATCTGGATGATCCGATCGCCAATGAGAAGGCCGGCCTTTTCAGCCGGCGAGCCTTGCTGGAGAACCTGAACAACTGGGGGCGTCTTGCCCTCACCATAAGCCACAGCAAAGGTCGCCAGAATAGCAATGGCCGCCACAAAATTCGCAAGTGGTCCCGCAAAAACGATAAAGGCCCGCTGCCAAAGCGGCTTAGCATGGAACACCCGTTCCCGTTCCTCGGGTGGCAACTGGCGCCAGCGGGTATCTTCCATGCTCGCGCCGTTCATGTCACCGGCAAAACGGACATAGCCGCCCAGCGGCATCCACGCGACCTTCCAGCGCGTTCCATGACGGTCGGTCCAGCCGACAACCTCACGCCCAAACCCGATCGAAAACGCCTCCACCTGCACGCCACACCAGCGCGCCGCGAGGAAATGTCCCATCTCATGAATGAACACAAGCGGCCCGATGACGAGGATGAAGCACGCAATCGTCCAGAGAAGTCCGGGCGATTCCATCATGCGGGTAAGGC
>JBBATT010000276.1:0-3663 GCA_040398605.1 Chakrabartia sp. | reverse complement strand
GCCTGATGTTCGTCGATAGCCACTGCCACCTGAACTATAAGGGCCTCGTCGAGGATCAGGATGCTGTTCTGGCGCGTGCCGCAGATGCTGGCGTTTCGGCGATGCTCAACATCTCAACGCGCAAGCGGGAATGGGCGGACATCATCGCGACGGCTGAAAAAGCGCCGAATATTTGGGCGTCAGTCGGTATTCACCCGCATGAGGCCGACAGCCACGCTGACGTTGACACGGCCCAACTGGTGGCAGCGGCAGACCACCCCAAGGTCATCGCCATTGGCGAAACTGGCCTCGACTATTTTTACGACCACAGCGACCGTGAGCAGCAACAGGCAAGCTTCCGCGCGCATTTGGTCGCATCACGAGAAACTGGCCTCCCCGTCATCGTCCACACCCGCGATGCCGAGGAAGACACGGCCCGTATCTTACGCGAGGAAATGGGGAAGGGGCCCTTCCCCGGCGTGATTCACTGCTTCACAGCAAGTGGAGAATTCGCCGATATTGCACTGGAATTAGGACTTTTTATATCAATTTCAGGTATTGTGACCTTCAAGAACGCACAGAACCTGCGGGACACTGCGGCCCGCATCCCGGAAGATCGCCTTTTGATCGAAACTGACTCCCCATTTTTGGCGCCGGTGCCCCATCGCGGAAAGAGCTGTGAGCCAGCTTTTGTGGCGGATACAGGCAGATTTTTGGCCGATTTGCGCGGCGTGAGTGTGGAACATCTGGCCCGGACAACCGCCGATAACTTCTACACGCTCTTTTCAAAGGCCAGCGCCTGATGACCGACGATACGGGTAGCCTCATCTATGCGGTGTTGTTGCTCGTTCTGGTTGCATCCAGCTTGTTTGCACGGCGTCTACCCTTAGGTGAAACGCTGAAAATGGCAGTGACATGGGTGCTGATCTTCGCTGCGCTGTTTGTCGTCTTTACCTTCAGATCTGATCTGAAGATCGTGTGGGATCGCGTTGCGATTGAGTTGGGATTGGGCGACGGCCTTCAGGAAGACGGCACATTGCGTCTTCCACGCGATCCTAATGGGCATTTCAGCATATTAGCGTCGGTGAATGGCCATGATGTGCGCTTCATGATCGATAGTGGTGCCACCACAACGTCCATGTCACTCGACGCTGCCAAGGCCGCAAATGTGGATATTTCAACATCTGGATTTCCAGTCGTCGTCGAAACGGCCAATGGGACCGCTGAGATGCAACGGGCGCGGTTGGAACGTCTGACTGTCGGCCCGATAAAGCGGCAGGATTTTCCTGTGCTCGTGTCCGACACGCTGGGTGACACAAACTTGCTGGGCATGAATTTCCTGAACACGTTGAAGGGATGGCGCGTTGAAGGCGATACGCTTGTGCTCAACCCCTAAGGTCTGAAAACCGCGCAAAACGAAGCGAGGGGGCTTTCCACCTGCATCTATATTTTACATAATATATATTATCAACTTTATGTTGGTGGCGAATGAGGTGCGCCTTCGGACAACCCCTCACTCAAATTCAGGTCGCAAACGCCTCAACGGGCAACGCCATGACGCTCTCGGCGCCGGCTTCCAGCTTCCGACGCAGCGAGATTGTCTCCGGCAGGCTGCGCTCAGCATAGAAGCGCGCGGTAATCAGCTTGGCGTTCATGAAGGCGCTGTCTTCCGTTCCAGCATCAAGCGCCGCCTGCGCCGCTGTCGCCATCCGTAGCCACATCAGGCCAATGGCGACGACACCTGTCAGATGCATGTACGCAACCGATCCCGCACCCGCATTGTCCGGATTGGCCATCGCATTGGCCATCAGCCACATTGTGGAGGCCTGAAGGTCGCCTAATGCGGCCTCAAGGTTGGAGGCGATCGTCTCAAGCTCTGGCTTGCCCTTGGCCGCTCCACATTCGGTCGCGACCAGTGCAAAAAAAGCCTGAATGGCCCGCCCGCCATGGGCTGGTAGCTTGCGTCCGACAAGATCAAGCGCCTGAATACCGTTGGCGCCCTCGTAAATCTGGGCAATGCGCGCATCGCGGACACGTTGGCTCATGCCCCATTCCTCGACATAACCATGCCCGCCAAAGACCTGCTGCATGTTGGTGCAGACCTCATAGCCCTTGTCCGTCCCATAACCCTTGATCACGGGCATCAACAGTGAGAGCAGATCATCTGCGGTCTGGCGCTCCTCAGCTGTCGGCGCATTGTGCGCCAGATCGGACTGGAAACCGCCCCATAGCGCGAAAGCACGCATGCCTTCGGTGAAGGCCTTCGCCTCCATCAACATGCGGCGGATGTCTGGATGCACGAACAAGGTGTCCGCCTTTTCGTTCGGATCTTTCACGCCCGTCAGTGACCGGCCCTGACGACGGTCCTTCGCGTACTGGACCGCATTTTGATACGCACCCTCGGCCTGCGCGAGGCCCTGAACGCCGACGCCCAAGCGCGCGATGTTCATCATCACGAACATGCCTGCCAGACCCTTATTCTCTTCGCCAACCAGATATCCGGTGGCGCCGTCATAGTTCATAACGCAGGTGGCACTCGCCCGGATGCCCATCTTGTGCTCAATCGAGCCACAGCTGACAGCATTTTTATCACCAAGTGAGCCATCAGAATTCACGAGGAACTTCGGCACGATGAAGAGCGAAATGCCCTTCGTGCTGTCTGGCGCACCCGGTGTCTTGGCGAGCACGAGATGGACAATATTCTCCGTAAGGTCCTGATCTCCGCCGGAAATGAAAATCTTCGTGCCGGAGATCTTGTAGCTGCCATCCGCCTGCGGCTCGGCGCGCGTGCGGATCATGCCAAGGTCGGTGCCGCAATGCGGTTCCGTCAGGTTCATTGTACCGGCCCATTTGCCGGACACGATATTGGGCACATAAGTCTGCTTCTGCTCTTCCGAGCCCGCCACGAGAATGGCGGAGACCGCGGCCCCTGCGAGCCCAGGATACATCGCAAACGCCTGATTGGCCGTTGCTTGGAATTCTTCCATCGCAATGTTGATAACGTGGGGAAGCCCCTGCCCGCCAAACTCCGCTGGAGCACCAAGCGTTGTCCACCCGGCTGCGGCATAAGCCTTATACGCATCCTTGAAGCCATCCGGCGTGGTCACAGTGCCATCGGGATGCCGCGTGCAGCCCTGCTCGTCCCCGGATTTATTCAGCGGAAAAAGGACTTCGGCCATGAACTTACCACCTTCTTCAAGGATGGCATCCACCATGTCAGGCGTCGCATTCTCAAAGCTAGGGAGGTTGGAATAGCGCTCCAGCCCGATCACATGATCCAGCACGAAACGAACATCGCGAACGGGCGCGGTATATTGTGGCATCTAAATGGTCTCCGAAAACGGACTACAGTCAACGAACAAAGTTCAATCAGCCGAGCGCGGGATCGGCCTTCTTCACAACGTCGATAAAGCGCGAGAGTTCATCAATATGCGCGTCGATATCAACCCGCTGCCGCTTTAGCAGATCAATCCGCGATTGGCACTTTTCAAGAGTGACCTGACGCTGTTGATGGCGGCCATCCCCAATATCGTAAAGATCGATCATCTCGCGGATTTCGGAGAGGCTGAAACCAACCCGCTTGGCGCGCAAAATCCAGGCCAGACGTGCCGTGTCCCGCTTCGCATAGACGCGGGGCAATCCACGAGGGATCGGAGAAATCAGCCCTGCATCTTCGTAGAAGCG
>JBBATT010000275.1:0-3670 GCA_040398605.1 Chakrabartia sp. | reverse complement strand
AAAGGTATGGGCCATCGGGCTCGAAGGCTCATTCCGCTATCTCGAATATGATTGGGTCTGCAAGGCAGGCGACTTCATCACGGAAACGCCCGGCACCGCGCACACGCTCGTCACAGACGATCCCAACGGCATGAAGGCGCTGTTCCACATGCAGGGCGCAAACGAGTTTTACGACGAAAACGGCAACCACGTCGAAACGCTCGATGTGTGGTGGTTCATCAACCACTATGAAAGCTTCTGCAAAGAGCACGGGATTAAGATCAACCCCGCGCTTTATCTGTAGTCGCGTCCATGGGTGTAAACGGGACCATTCCAAAGCTCCCGGCCAAGCGGGGCACCTATTTGCGCAACTGCTGGTATGTGGCCGGCTGGTCAGATGATCTGACGGACACACCACAAGCCAAAGTGTTTCTCGAAGAACCCGTGGCGATGTTCCGCGATGGGGATGGCGTCGCAAAGGCCATAGGCGGCAGATGCCCGCACCGCTTCGCAGCACTTGGAGACGGGTCCGTCATCGATGGTGCTCTTGCCTGCCCCTATCACGGTCTGCGTTTCAATGGATCGGGCGTGTGCGTCCACAATCCGCATCTGGGCGATCCCCCACCAAAGGCGTCCGTACCCGCTTACCCACTGGTCGAGCGCTACCGTTTGCTGTGGATCTGGATGGGGGATGCCGACAAGGCTGACGCGAGCCTTATCCCGGACTTTGCCTGGCTGGACGACCCAGCTTGGGAAGCTGTCCGTGGTGTGACCCTCGCAGAAGGCCATTACGAGCTTTATTCTGACAATATCCTTGACCTGAGCCACGCGAACTTCGTGCATCCAGCGCTTGTCGCCAGCGCCTTCACGCAAGGGGAGCGCAAGTTCTGGCAGGATGAGACGCACGCTTATTCGCGCTACACCCAGCAGAACGACTACATCTCCCCTGCCCTCGCAGCTGTGTTGGGCGTGGAAGGCCGCAAACAGGACTTCTTTGGCGAAGTGACCTGGCACGCGCCGGCAAACCTGTTTTTCGACTACCGGGCCGGGGAACCGGGAACAGCTGTCGAGGATATGAAAGCTCTTCTGTCGCTCCACGCGTTCACGCCCGAAACGCCGGATACCACCCATTATGTCTGGGCGACCTCCCGAGATTATAAGCTGGGTAACACAGAATTCAGCGAAGGCCTTCACGCCGCATTGTCTTTCGCATTTGAGCATGAAGACCTGCCCGTCATCCGCGATGCCCATCGACTGATGGCAGGGCAAGATTTCTGGGCTTTAGAACCGCTCGTTCTCAACGGTGACGGGGGCGGCATCCGCGCCCGGAGACTCCTCAATAAAATGATGAAGGTAGAGGCAGGTGACGCA
This sequence comes from Chakrabartia sp., assembly GCA_040398605.1. Classification (GTDB taxonomy): domain Bacteria; phylum Pseudomonadota; class Alphaproteobacteria; order Sphingomonadales; family Sphingomonadaceae; genus Aquisediminimonas. Next base: position 2,320 of record JBBATT010000275.1, on the reverse strand, counting down.
TGAAGATACTTGAGCAATTCAACATCGCAGGTCGCAGCGCGTTGGTGACAGGCGGTGCATCGGGCATTGGCCTCGCTTATGCGGAAGCCATGGCCGAGGCCGGAGCCAAGGTGACGATCGCCGATTTGGACAGCGATGGGGCCGAGCGGGAAGCCGCCCGTCTCCGCGCGTCCGGAGCCGAAGTTCTGGCTGTCGCCTGCGACATTTCCAACCTCGCTCAAGTGGCCGCCGCCTTTGATGCTCATGTGGCGGCCTATGGTGGGCTGGACATCTGCTTTGCAAATGCCGGCTGGGATGCAGGTGACGGGTTCTGGGGCCCCGCAGGCGAGCGCAATCCCAAGGGTCGCATTGATCAATATGATCCCGAAAAGTGGAAGCGCTCGATCGATATCAATCTGAGCGGCGCCTATTACACGATCCGCGAAGCCGTCCGCTGCATGCGCGCTGGCAATCGTAAAGGCTCCATCATCGCCACGGCATCAAACGCTGGGATTATCAATGAGCCCATCGTGGGCATACCTTACATGCCGGCCAAGGCCGGTGTTCTCCACCTCGTGCGCCATGCCGCGCTGGAACTGGCCGAATTCGGCATTCGCGTAAACGCCATCGCGCCCGGCCCGTTCGTCACCAACATTGGGGATGGCTGGGTAAAGAAAAACCCTGACGCCAGAACATCTTTTGAGAAAACCATTCCGATCGGCCGCATGGCGGATACGCAGGAAATCAAGCCACTCGCGCTGATGCTCGCATCTGACGCGTCCAGCTTCATGACCGGCGCGCACGTGGTCATCGACGGAGGCGTTCAACTGGGGAACTTCAAATGAAAGTGATGATCAGCATCATGGCAGGGCTTGGCCTCGCCTCAGCAGCATATGCTGCCCAAAAGCTTGGCGAATATCAGCCGGAGCGTAAACCAGAAGTCGTCTATGCAAAGGTCTGTGGCTATTGCCATGGCAAGAATGTTGGTCCGATCATCCTTGGCCGCAAGCTTGAGACCGACATGATCAAGGCAATTACCCGCCATGGTCGCAATGGCATGCCCGCCTTCCGCCCGACTGAAATCAGCAATGCGGAACTCGACGCACTCGCAGTCTGGATTTCCAAAAGCCCCGTCCCAGCCAAGGAGCACGGTAAATGAGCGAATTTGATCTCAACCGTCGCGGCCTAATCGGCGCCAGCGTTCTTGGTGCCGCCATGGTCGGCCTCGCTTCCTGTGATAACAAAGGGACCCTCGCCCCCGGTGTGTCCAAGGCAGATTTTGCCGGCGCCATCAAGGCGATGCGCGGTGTTGTCGGTAACGAATGGGTCTTCGGTGATCCAGATGCTGTCATGCCCTGGGGCAAGGCATATATCCCTGATCCAGATGGTCGCCACGTTCCGCTTGGCGCGGTCTGCCCGCGCACGGTCGAAGAGGTGCAGGAAATTGTCCGCATTGCGAACAAGTATAAGCAGCCCATTTGGCCGATCTCCACCGGCAAGAATATGGGCTATGGAATGGCCGCACCTGCCACACCGGGTCAAATCGTTCTCGACCTGAAGCGCATGAACCGTATCCTTGAGGTCGACGCGGATCTCGGCACCTGCCTCGTTGAGCCGGGCGTGACCTACCAGCAACTGAAGGACTATCTAGACGACAACAACATCCCTTTGTGGATCGACGTTCCGACCGTAGGCCCGATCGCGTCGCCCGTAGGAAATACGCTCGACCGCGGTGTCGGCTACACACCTTATGGCGAGCACTTCACCTTCCAGTGCGGCATGGAGGTCGTCCTCCCGAACGCGGAAATCCTGCGAACCGGCATGGGCAGCATCGAAGGCTCCACAGCTTGGCAGGCGTTCAAATGGGGCTACGGCCCCTATGTCGATGGCCTGTTCACCCAGTCCAACTTTGGCATTGTGACCAAGATGGGTATGTGGCTGATGCCGCGCCCGCCCGTCTATAAGCCGTTCATGATCCGCCATGACAATATGGCGGACGTGCCCAAGATCATCGAAGCGATGCGTCCGCTGCGTGTCTCCAGCCTTGTTGCCAACTGTAACTTGATGATGAGCGCGTCTTATCAGCTCGCCATGTTCAAGCGCCGCAATGAGATTGTCCCAGATGGTCAGCCACTGGATGACGCGTCGGTCAAGAAAGCGGCCAAGGCGAACGGGCTTGGCATGTGGAACACCTATTTCGCGCTCTATGGCACGGAACAGACCGTCGCTGCCATTGAGCCGATCATCCGCGCCCAGTTGACGGCTAGCGGCGGCGAAGTGCTGACAGCGGCGGAAATGGGCGACAACCCATGGTTCCACCACCACGCGACACTGATGGAAG
>JBBATT010000274.1:0-3698 GCA_040398605.1 Chakrabartia sp. | reverse complement strand
AGTAATTATAGCGGTTGTTGAATTCCCGCACATGATCAAGACAGAGCCATTGCCAATCGCCCGGCCCATCGCTGCCTGCCCCGCGTCCACCGGGAGTAGGCGCGCGGAACTCGCCGAGTTCGGGGCAGCCGGGCGCGGCACAGGCCTGCTGATGCCCAAGAATGCGGCCATGAAAGCGGTCGCGCGGACGGGCATCTCTGTCGCTCATCGCGCAGCCGAATCAAACGAGATGCTGTGCCCCACTGGCGCGGGGAACCAATCTGCATTGAGCGCTAGAACACGAGTCATCGCCGTATCAATTTGCGCGTCAGTGATGGCGGGGAAGTCCACGTGCGAGGCCGCGCATCCGGCTTCACCCATGTGCCGGACCGATGCCGCATCGCTTCCGCCGGACCACAGCGCCGCTTCAAAGCATTCGACCAGACGTTCCGCCTGCAACAGCTGCACGATGTCAGCATCCGGCACAGTCGCCCGTGCAGCACTGGCATGGCCTGCCGCCTTTGCCATCTCCTGCACCTGATCAGGATGCAGGCCGCCAGCAATCTTTCCCCAGAAACCATCCGGCAACGCGAGCGCTTCTTCAACGATCCAATGGACGGCATCGTGCGGCACCGGCCCCTTTTTGGGGAAGCAGGTCTCCGCTGCCGATCCATCCGCACGGCGGATCTCGATACAGTCGTCCACCGATCCTTTGACAATTGTCACACGCATCGCTTCCCCATGCCGTCAGTCTTGCTAGAAGAAAAGACATGACAGACCGACCCATCGAATCCGAAATCACCGCCCGCCTTACAGAGAGCTTCGCGCCAACCCGCCTGATCGTCAGCAATGACAGTGCCAAGCATAGCGGGCATTCTGGCGATGACGGCTCAGGCGAAAGCCATTTTAGCCTCGAGATTGAGGCCGCCGCCTTTGCCGGCGTCAGCCGATTGGAACGCCAGCGCATGGTCAACCGCGCGCTCGGCGATCTGCCCGGCCAGCGCGTCCATGCCCTTGCCATCAAAGCAAAAGCGCCCGGCGAATAAGAGACACATAAGGAGAGAACGGCCATGTCCCATCCGGTTGAAGGAATGCTTCTGCCCGTCACCCACAATTTGGGGGCGTTTGAGGTGCGGCGCGTTCTGCCCGCGCGCGGGCTGACGATGGTCGGGCCGTTTTGCTTTGTGGATCAGTTTGGCCCCGGCATGCTCGATATCGGGTTGGGTATGGATGTCCGCCCGCACCCGCATATCGGGCTGTCGACCGTGACCTACCTGTTCGATGGCGCCATCGACCACCGCGATTCGCTTGGCTCCTTCGCGACGATACGGCCAGGCGAGGTCAATCTCATGACGGCGGGCAAGGGCATCGTCCATTCAGAACGCTCGCCGGCCAAGGAACGCGCAAAGGGCGCCTCCATTTACGGCATGCAGACATGGCTCGCCTTGCCCGATGGCAAGGAAGAGATCGACCCCGCTTTTGAGCAGGTCAAGGCCTACAAGCTGCCCCTCATTTCAGATGGCGGCGCAAAGGCGCGCGTCATCATGGGCACGCTTTGGGGCGCGACAGCGCCGACGACCTGCCATGCCGAAACCATTTACGCCGACATCGTGCTGGAACAGGGCGGCAGCATCCCCGTTGATGCCGAAGCCGATGAGCGCGCCCTGATGCTTGTTGGCGGCGAGGCTGAGATTTCGGGCGAGGCGATGGAGCTTTATGCGCTCTACGTCCTAAAGCCGGGCGAAAAAGGCATGCTCAAATCGACAAAGGGCGGCCGCATCATGCTGATGGGCGGGGAAGACTTCCCGACCGCGCGGCGGGTGTGGTGGAATTTCGTCTCCTCACGGCAGGACCGGATCGATCAGGCCGCTGCCGACTGGGCTGAAGGCCGCTTCCCGATTGTGCCTAATGACCCGGAATTCATTCCCATGCCCGAAACGCCATTGACCAACAGCGACCCTATTTGATGGCAGAGGTGCTGCATCAGCGCGTGGCACTTTCCACCGGCGTCGAACTCGACGTCTGGACCGCGGGCGATGCGGCGAACCCGCCGATCCTGTTTCTGCACGGCTTTCCTGAATCGCACCGCACGTGGCGTCATCAGATGGCGGCGCTGTCTGACCGCTTCTTCTGCATCGCGCCAGACCAACGCGGCTATGCGCGCTCGCAAAAGCTTCCGGAGGTCAAAGACTATCGCATCGGCAATCTCGTGGCAGACGTGTTTGCCTTGGCCGATGCCTTTGGTGCTGACCGCCTCACGCTTGTTGGCCATGACTGGGGCGGCGCCATCGCCTGGGCGGTCGCCATCAAGGATCAGGCGCGGGTCGAACGGCTTATCCTGTGCAATGCCGCCCACCCTTATGTCTTCCAGCACACGCTCGTTTTTGACCGCGATCAGCGCCTCGCCTCGCAATATATGAAGGACTTCCGCGAACGCGACATTGAGGGCGAAGTCGCCGCCAAGGGCATGGACTGGTTCTTTGAAGACCGGTTCGCAAAGCTCTCTGGCGGGCCGATCACGGCAGAAGATAAAGCCGCCTACATCGATGAATGGTCGCAGCCCGGTGCGCTGACCGCCATGCTCAACTGGTATCGCGCCTCCCCCATGCATGTGCCGGGGATGGACGCGCCCGCCGAGACAACGCCTTTTCTTGCCGCACCCTTCCCGAAGCTGCACATGCCTGTGCTCGTCATCTGGGGCGTGAACGACGAGGCGCTTCTGCCCTGCCAATTGGAAGGGCTGGACGAGCATATCGACACGCTGACGGTCGTCCGTGTTGAGGATGCAGGTCACTTCATCCCTTGGGAACGCCCGGAGGCCGTCAACCACGCCATGCGAAACTGGCTCGGTTAACGGCTGAGACCGAAGCTAGGGCGTCTTACGACCCCCAGTTGACCCAAGCCCCATGCGGGTGCGCCTTCGCCAAAAGCTCCGGCGCGCCATCCCCCGGCCAGCAACGCAGGGTGATGTGCGCTTCAGTGACCTTGTCGGGAAACTCCATCGACAACCACGCAAGAGGCCGCGCTGCATCTGCGCGCGCGCCGGTCGCTTCAATCAGATCGCGGACCTTGGCCCGGGCCTCTGCCGGGAAATATTGGAGAACCACCGAATGGAAGATGACGCGTGTGCGCCCTTCTGATTGCGGCTCTGCGAGCAGCGGTGCCAGCAACTCCGTTGCGTCACCCTTCACAATCGGCGGCGGGTTCGCCTGCGCCACCCGGATGGCAGCTTCTGCGCGCGCCAGCCGGTCCGGTTGATCCGGCCAGATATAGGCCAACATCCGGTCCACGATGATGGGGTCTGTCGGGTCAAGCGGATTGAGATCAATACCGACGCGGTCACAGATGGTCACGGAAGCGGGTTCGGGGTTCTCGCCGGTCCATTTAGGGCTGATCTGGACCGCAGAAAGACGATCCCCCGACACGGTGTCACCCAGACGATAGCCAAACCGGTCCATGTTAAGGTTGAGGCCCGCGCTTGTCCCAATCTCAATCCATTCCATGTCGGGGCCAAAGCGGCGTGCAATCTCCAGCATGGCGGGCCACAATGCCCCTGCCCGGGCAACCTCGTTGGTCTGCGGCGGCCCATCGAGCCACGGATAGAGCCAGTCGTCCCACTTCTCGATCACCTGACGCAGAACAGGGTGCGCCTCCAGATCGCGGACAGTGTAATAGCGGGTGAGCATTTCCTCCTTGCCGGACCTTGCCAAAGCATTGAG
>JBBATT010000273.1:0-3705 GCA_040398605.1 Chakrabartia sp. | reverse complement strand
CATTGGCGACGGCAGCAGCGATGGCAGACTTGGACGCATAGGCCGTCTTGATCGAGTTGCCGAAATGCGTGTCGAGCTCTGCCAGCCGATCATTGCTGATGTCGTAGATCGTCACATCCGCGCGCAGGCCCACGGCCATTTGCGCGGCGTTCAGCCCGGACACGCCTCCCCCGAGGATCGCAACGCGCGCTGGCGCCACGCCCGGAACACCGCCGAGCAATATGCCGCGGCCGCCCTGTTCCTTTTCCAGATAGTGCGCGCCGACCTGCACAGACATTCGGCCTGCGACTTCCGACATAGGCTTTAAGAGCGGCAGGGAGCGGTTGGGCGAGGTCACCGTCTCGTAAGCGATGCACGTCGCGCCCGAGGCCATAAGGCCCAAGGCCTGTGGCTTGTCGGCCGCAAGATGGAGATAAGTGAACAGGGTGTGCCGCGCCTCCAGCAGCGCGATTTCCTGCGGCTGCGGCTCCTTGACCTTCACGATCATGTCGGCAGCGGCAAAAACCTCGGCGGCGGTGCCGAGCGTCTTTGCCCCGACCTCTGTGTAGGCGCTGTCATCAAAATCAATGCCAAGCCCAGCGCCTGTTTCCACAAAGACTTCATGCCCGGCGGCCACCAGCTCGGCGACAGACGGCGGCGTCAGCCCCACACGATATTCATGGACCTTAATCTCTTTGGGGACACCGATTTTCATAACGCGCTCCTCATCGCTTGATTGAGCGCAGTATAAAGGATCAAGCGCAGGAATAGTTTGCAATTTTTTGCAACGCAGGCATCATGAAAACAAATTTTTATCAAGCAAATTAGATATTGAACAATGACCATGCAAATTGATGCGATTGACCGGAAAATTCTTGCAGAACTCGCCTCAGATTCGGCCCAGACGAGTGAACGCTTGGGCGAGCGGGTCGGCCTGTCGCCTTCCGCCACGCACCGCCGCGTCCGGCATCTGGAAGAAACAGGTCTGATTGCGGGATATGGGGCGCGTCTCTCGCGTGTAGCGCGGGGCAATCCGGCCACCGTCTATGTCGCTGTTACGCTTGTTGACCAGAGGCGGGAGACGATGGAGAGATTTGAAGCGGCCATCACGCGCGAGCCACTCGTGGCCGAAGCACACCTGATGAGCGGCGAATATGATTATCTTCTGAAGGCCGAAATCCCGGAAACCGACAGCTTTGAACGCGTCCACAGAGAAGTTCTGGCAGCCTTACCGGGCGTCCACCGGCTTGTGACCCATTTCAGCATCCGCAGCGTCATTGAGGGCGCGCCAAACGCCCTGCCGCGTCAGCGCTGAGGGTCGTATTCTTCCCATTTGCGGTTGACCGCCCGCCGAACGGGGGTCCCGCAGTTGACGCAAACCGATACCCAGCCCCTGTCATCCTGATAGGCTTTTGATCGATCCCGATCATGAACACCGCGTGTGCAATTGAAGACCCGCGCCACCAACTTCTTCATGTCTCTTTCTATCCCCACCATCAGCGCATGAGACTGCACGCTGATATTCTAAGACGCTAAACCTTGTTTATTGTCCCTGCATCGTTTTTTTGAGCCAGAGCGCGCCATTTGGGCGGCAGGTGGATCGTCGGAGATTAGGGCGCGAGGGGGAGCCTCAATCTTGCGAGCAACCCACCCATATCCTCGCTCTCCTCAAGCGAGATCGTACCGCCATAGATTTCCGCAACGTCCCGCACGATGGCAAGGCCGAGACCAGTGCCCGGCTTTGAACTGTCGAGCCGCACGCCGCGGCTAAACAGCCGGTCTCGGTCTTCCGCGCTGATGCCGGCACCATCATCTTCGATGAGCAATTCCACGAACGGGTCTTCTTTCTGGACGGTCACGAACACGCTGCCCCCGCCATATTTGGCGGCGTTCTCAATGAGATTGCCTAGAATTTCATCGAGATCCTGCCGCTCCACATGCGCGGCGAGCGCCTTCTCGCCGGCAATGTCGAGCCGGACATGCGGATAGAGGCGCGAGACCGCACGTTCGACCGATTCCAGCGACGGCCAGATGTCGGCGCGGCTATGCGCATGCCCTCGCCTGCCAACGGCGCGCGCGCGGGCAAGGTGGTGATCCACTTGCCGCCGCATGGTGGACGCTTCGCGGATGACTGTTTCACCAAGGTCCGGCGCCCGCGCGGTCGCTGCATTCATGATGACCGTCAGCGGCGTCTTCAACGCGTGAGCGAGATTTCCGGCGTGCTCCCGGGCTTCTTCCGCCTGTCGTTCATTATGTTCGAGCAGTCCGTTCAGTTCATCAACCAGCGGTTCCACCTCAAGCGGGAGCGTTTGTGACATCACCCGGCGCGACCGGCCTGCCCGCATATCCGCAATGGCGATCTGGAGTTTGCGGAGCGGCCACAGCCCATACAGCGTCTGGAGAGCGGCCATGCCGATCAACCCGACGGCGAGCAGCAGAAAGCTCTTCACCAAGGTGCTGCGGAGCGTTTCAATCTGGTCATCGAGCGATGCGCGCGCTTGTGCGACCTGAAAACGCCACCGCGTCTTGGAGGTGGGCAGGAAAATATCCCGTTCCAAAATCCGCAGTTCGCCGTCCTTGAATTCATCGCTGTTGTAAAAATGGGCGCCGTCATCCTTGTGCACCGGATTTGCCTTCAGCGCCTGGTCCCAAAGCGAGCGGGACCGGAAGGGCTCAAACTGATCGCCGCTGATTTGCCAATAGAGCCCGGAATAAGGCTCCAGAAAGCGCTGATCGCCCATGGGTCTGTTTAGCCGTACTTCGCCATCGGGACCAATTTCAGCCGACGCGATCATCTGCGTCAGCACATATTCCAAACCGGAATCAAAATTACTTGTCACCGCATTGATGAGCACACGGTCCAGCGCCAGACCGCCACCGACGAGCAGAACCGAAATCCAGCCCGCCGCGATCAGGATCATCCGGCGGCCGAGCGAGCCGCTCGACCGGCGCGCCGCCACTTCACTCATGTCAGGCGGCCGGTTCTTCCAGGCTGTAGCCCAAACCGCGGATCGTCGTGATCACTTCTTGGCCCAGCTTCTTGCGAATACGGGTCACAAACACTTCGATCGTGTTGGAATCGCGGTCAAAATCCTGATCATAGATATGCTCGATAAGCTCGGTCCGGCTCACGACCTTGCCCTTGTGATGAATGAGATAGCTGAGCAGTTTATATTCCTGCGCCGTCATCTTGACCGGTTCACCGGCGAGTGTGACTCGACCCGACCTTGTGTCGAGCCGGACGTCGCCTGCAATCAGTTCCGACGAGGCATTGCCCGACGCACGGCGGATGAGTGCCCGGAGACGTGCGATCAGTTCCTGCGTCTGGAAGGGCTTGGCGAGATAATCATCGGCACCGGCATCAAGACCTGCCACCTTATCGGACCAGCTGTCCCGCGCCGTCAGCACGAGGACGGGTGTCACCTTGCCTTCTTTGCGCCAGCGGTCCAGCACGGTGAGGCCGTCGACCTCGGGCAGGCCGAGATCGAGAATGACAGCATCATAGCTCTCTGTTGAGCCGAGGAAGTGCCCTTCTTCGCCATCCGTCGCGAGGTCGACCGCATAGCCATTATGCTCAAGTGTGGATTTGAGCTGCTTGCCCAGTGTCGGTTCGTCTTCGACGATCAAAATGCGCATTGGCGCCCCCTTCGTGCTCGAATGTTATCTAGATAAGCTCAATTGCCGGCTTGGGCAATAATCGCGCCAGAGCGTCCGTCGACATCAATC
>JBBATT010000272.1:0-3712 GCA_040398605.1 Chakrabartia sp. | reverse complement strand
CGCGCACGGCTGCCGCTGACATGCTGCTGGTGCCCGCGAGCGCAGCGGCAAGCGTGACGGCCCTCGTTCCAGCGGCAACGGTAACGCCCGCACCCATGGCGCTGGTGCCGATGAACGCCGGCCGCAAGGTGTAATCGTTCGCACCGTCGTCAACGAACACATAGGCGCGTGCGTCGTTTATCGGCTCGCCATCGTGCCCAATGCCTCGCGCACTTTTCTGAATGCTCGGCGCATCCATGCAGCGAGGGCACACCCGCAACCGGGTGACGCGCATTTCTGGACCGAGATAGTCAATCTGAAGCTGTAGGTTATGCAGATTGCAGATATCGCCGCATCGTCCGCATATGCCTACCCGTTCGGGTGCGGTGACATCGACGCTGACGTTGCCATATTTTACCGCCGAACGCACTCATGGTCACCGTGGGTAATATCCGCGCGTGATGGGACCGAGGCGCAAGGGAACGCGCTGCTGATCGATGCCGGCCGCAAGCTGAAACGCCGCAAGATACTGCTGTTGCAGGTCGGTCGGTAGCGTCGGCCGCGACTGATCAGGATAGTAGACAGCCAGTCGCGCCGCCAGGCCGATTGTCAGGGCGTCCAGAAACCGGTAGGGGACATCAGCGGTCAGGCCGTTTTTCAAGCTGGCGTCCTGCTGCTGCCGGAAGGTCTGCACGCGCATCGTAAACACGGGAGCTGTGGTCGGCACCAGCCAAAGCGTGAGCGTGGGCGTGGGGCTGGCCAGCCGGAAGAAATAGCAATTCGGCGTGCCCGCCTGATCCTTGCGGCTGATATAGGCGTAATCGGTAGCCGACAACGGTCCAAGCACGCGGCTCACCGTGGTTGGTCCTTGCGTCTGATCCAACCACACCGCCGAAACGGCCACAGTCTCCGCCGGCAGATTATAAACAGCCGTTCCAGCAATCAACGGGATGGACAATTCGCCCATGGCCCACATGTTCGGATTGCGGTTTGAGAAGTCCACGCCGAGCATGTTAGCGCAGAATGATGCACGCTGAAAATGCGTCGTGGTTAGCTCGGTCGGCTGTTTGCCGATCATCCCGAACGCATTCAAGGTGATGTCGGCAGCCGATGGATTGAACGCGAACGTGCCGGTCGTGGTCATCGGCTGCCTTTATCGTGTTAGAACCCGCGACCCTCAATTGCTTGACCAACGAGGAACCGGAAGCCCGTCGTATTCGCGGTGATGTTGATGCGGATCGCGCGCCATGGACCGTTGAATGTGATGTACCCGGTTGCCGTGGTCGGCGCACCCGTCACCGTGTGCCATGTGGCCGACGCGGGCGCCAGATATTGCGGGTCGGTCTGGTCAAACACCTCGTCAAGCGTCACCTGGATAGAGTAGGTGTCCGCACCCGTCGCAGGAACAGCCGCCGCAGTGATGAACGACAACGGCAGATAGTCCAGCCCTATGGGGTTCTGTGCGCCGGTCGTCGCCGCCGCGAACGTCTGCCGGACGATGTTCATCGACTATCGCCCGCCCTTGCGTGCCGATGACCACGGGTTCGTGTCGGACCCGCTGCCCTTGGTCGGTGCGCCCTTGGCGATCTTGCCGGCTTTTGCAGCCGGCTTCGCTGCCGCCTTCTGCTGCGGCTGCATGCCGCCCTTGGGAGCCGACCCGCCCGCGCCCTTGGTCGCCGAAGCGCCCTTCGTCATCTTACCCATGTCGATTACCTCGAATATTCAGTTAGGCGGCTTTGCGCGGCGAAGACGTAATCCCATGAGGATGTGCGTGCAGCGGTGTTGTTGCCATGACCGATCAGCGGCAGCAGACCGACAGTTGGCACGTTGTCGCCGACGATGGTTCCTACACCCAGATCGTTGACGAAAATGTATATCAGGTTGTCCTGTGCCGCATAGTGGAAACCGACTTTGATGTCCGTGGCATCGGCGAGGGTGATCGCCGCTGTCGAGTTCGTCGTACCGCCGGACGTCTTGATCGCACGCAGCGTCAGCGTCGTAGTGCCGCTGGCTTTCGTGAAGAAAATGCCATCGGTTGCCGCACTCGGATCGGCCGCCGCGCCGATGCTGAGCATCAGCCCCGCGTTGATGACCGACAACGATGCGCTCGACACCTGAAACGATGTCTGGAACCACAGATCGTTGCGGACCGCTCCGGCCACACCGCTAGGGCCGAAAAACGTCGTGTTCAGCGAACCCGCCGCCGTTGCCGGGTTGCCGGTGAGCTGAATATAGGTTGTGTCGGTCGCGCCCACAGGTGCGAACGCGGCGCGACCATATTGCGCGCTGGCGATTGTCGGAGCAACCGGCGTAGAACCGAGCGCCCGCCACACCGCCGCCGTCGTGCCTGTGGCCGCGCTGATGGTGTAGAAATCATCGAAGAACTGTGAAACGCGCGTCGGATCCTGCGCGATGAACTCGGCGCCGAGACTGCCAACCAGTGCATTTGAAACACCGTTGGGATAGAGGGTGACGGCCATATCGGCATCCTTGTTCGGTTGAGAAAACAGCCGGGCGTCCACAGCCCGGCCAGTTGGGAGGAAACCGCCCTTATTGTTTCAGATAGTTGATGGCGCGCTGAAGCGTGTCAACGTTGTCTTTCGAATAGCCGAGCATCAGATTGCAATTCACGCACAGGAGGCCGCGAACGTGTCCCCCTGTGTGGCAATGATCGACAGCGAGCATCGCAAGTTTTCCATTCTTCACATGCGTCTCGGGCTTATGGCAGATCGCACACACACCGTTCTGTTTTTCGAGCATCTGGACATAATCGGTAACGGTCATTCCATAGACGCTTTTCAAACGATGCCCCAAATGCAATTCGGGCCTGTCAATCCATTTGAAGTTGTCGGGTCCGATCGGCTTCAAATGGTCTTCAGGTATTACACCCCACGCTTTCGGTTCACCGCACCAGAGCGCGAACGCATCGAAGTGTGACCAGACTGTAAATCCGTTGTGCTGCTTCATCAGACGACGCCATACGGCATGTTGACGACTGCGAAGCTCTTTGTTGCGCCTTACCCCCGTGGCCGCCTTTGGGCGGCCTGTGGGCTTTGCGGCACGCGGTGCGTCGGGGTCTGCGAGGTAGGCGGCCAGTGCGGCTTTGGCGTCTTCCAGTTCCTTATAACGCCCTAGCGCAATCTGCTTATAGTTCCTCGTAACCTTTACGTACCATTTGCCTTTTGCGACATCCCACGCGATGCCTTTTACGCCGCTTTTCGTATTCATTTCGTTCCCTTTCGTGCTTGACAACCGAAGTATGTCTTACACGAAAGGTTACACGAAAAACCCTTATTTCAGGCCGTTTTAATTCACAGGGTATTGGCCCCAAACGCATCTCGGGTCATTAAAAAAGAAACCTCCCCGTTCGTAGCCCTTGACAAGTAGGTTGTCCGTGCTAAAATCACAAAACATATCCGTTTCGTAGGCGACGCGCTGAAGGTGGATCAGCCCTTCGATGTCGGTCTTCAGGAACCACGCACGGGTGTTCGTGAAGTAATCGAACACGGCGTAACCCTTGGGGATGCCGCCGCTGATGCGGGTGATCGCGTTCACGTCATTGTTGCCGGTGCCGGGGCGAAGTTCGGTCTGCGTGAGGCGAACCGCCACGTCTTCGAGGTCCACCGGAACACAAAGCATCTGCGCACGGGCGCGGACTTTCAGGCCAGCTTCATCCACGAAATTCTTGCGGATCGACTTTTGGCCGGTGATCAACGACGCTTCGTTCAGATCG
>JBBATT010000271.1:0-3724 GCA_040398605.1 Chakrabartia sp. | reverse complement strand
ACACATCCTCGTCCACCAGCTCGACAGCCGGTTTAAACCCTGCAACTTCGTGGACTTGATTGGAAGATTGCGGGAAAGTTGAGTTTCCCCGCAAATCTAACGCCGCGTCATCCTGCCCACCTCCTCGTCATCCTGAACTTGTTTCAGGATCCATTGGCATCAATCTGCCCGGACTGTGAGCACCATGCTTTCGGCGCAGGTGTTCATGGATGCTGAAACAAGTTCAGCATAACGAGAATGGGGTAGAGCGCGGAAGTAAAAGTCCGTTTGCCCTGAGCTTGTCGAAGGGCCGTCCTTTCTGTTCGCCGAAAACGAGAAGGACGGGGCTTCGACAAGCTCAGCCCAAACGGTTTCTCTTATCCTCCGCGTCTCCGCGTGAACCCAAGGCTTCGACAAGCTCAGCCTGAGCGCGATTGGGGGCGCTCACCCTGCGCTTGTCGAAGGGCGCGCGACGCCTCTTACGCCCCCGCCAGCGCCTTCAGCTTATAATCCTTATACGCCTTGCGCAGTTCCGCCTTCTGGATCTTGCCCGTCCCCGTGTGCGGCAGGCCGTCGACGAAGAGCACTTCATCCGGCAGCCACCATTTGGCGACGACGCCTGCGAGATAGGTGGTGACGTCGGCCTCGCTCAGGTCCGCGCCCTCTTTCTTCACGACGAGGAGGATGGGGCGTTCGTCCCATTTGGGGTGGGAAACGCCAATAGCGGCGGCCTCCGCCACGCCGGGGCAGCCGACGGCGGCGTTTTCCAGTTCAACCGAGCTGATCCATTCACCGCCGGATTTGATGACGTCCTTGGCGCGATCGGTGATCTGCATCGTGCCATCGGCGTGGATGACGGAGACGTCGCCGGTGTCGAACCACTGGTCCTTGTCCACCGCGTCGGCCTCTGCCTTGAAGTAGCGTTTGACGACCCATGGCCCGCGGATCTGCAGCCGGCCGGAACTGGTGCCGTCACGCGGGAGGACGTTGTCTTCATCATCAACGATGCGCAGCTCCACGCCAAAGGGCACGCGGCCCTGCTTCGTCACGATGTCGATCTGCGCGTCGAGGCTCAAATCTTCCCAGCCCGGAACGGGGCTGCCCATGGTGCCGATGGGCGATGTTTCCGTCATCCCCCAGGCGTGCGCCACGCGGATGCCCTGCGTCATCAGCCGCTCGATCATTGCCCGCGGTGCCGCCGACCCGCCGATGGTGACGAGGTTGAGCTTTCCGAGCGAGGCATTGCCGCCCGCCTTTGCGGTGGTATCCAGATGCTGGAACATGGCGAGCCACACCGTGGGCACGCCCGCGCTATGCGTCACCCCTTCGGCCAGCATCAGCCCGTGCAGCGTCGGCGCGTCATTGGTCGTCGAGAACACGAACTTCACGCCCGCCGCCGCGCCTGCAAAGGGCAGACCCCAGCTGGCCGCGTGGAACATCGGCACGATCGGCAGCAGCACTGACGTCGTGTCGAGGTTGAACACTGCGGGCGCAATCTCTGCCATCGCATGCAGCATGGTGGAGCGGTGCTGGTACAGCACGCCCTTCGGGTTGCCCGTCGTGCCGCTGGTGTAGCAGAGCATGCACGGATCACGCTCATCGCCCCAAACCCAGTCAAACGCGCCGTCCTGTCCGGCGATCAGCGCGCCATAGCTGTCATCACTGTCGAACACGATGAAGTGCTCAACGGTCTTCAGATGCGGCTTCAACCGGTCAATGACGGGCTGGAACTGTGCGTCATACATCAGCACCCGGTCTTCGGCGTGGTTCATGATGTAGATGAGGTCTTCATCAAACAGGCGGACGTTGACGGTGTGGATCACCCCACCGCAGCCAATCGCGCCATACCAGGCGGCCAGGTGCCTGTGGTGGTTCATCGCAAAGGTGGCGATACGGTCTCCGGGTTTCAGGCCCCATTTGACGAAGGCTTGCGCCAGCTTGCGCGCCTCGGTCGCGACGCCTGCCCAGTTGGTGCGTTCAATCCGGCCATCGGCCCAACGCGTCAAAATCTCCCGCGGCCCATGCTCACGCGCCGCATAATCGATCAGATGGGTCACCCGAAGGTCCCAGTCCTGCATGCATCCCAGCATCATCTTCCCCGTAGCTCTAACTTTTGTTGGCCTAGAAATGGCGTGCTGTGGGCGGGGATGCAAGGGGGGAACATCAACGCGCTCACCCTGAGCTTGTCGAAGGGTGCAGGCCATGAAGAAAAGTGGCTTCGACAGGCTCAGCCTGAGCGCGAAGGTAAAAGGCGATTCGCCCCGCCGACACATCTCGTCGCAGGCCGTCGCATATCGACGCGCGGCAAAGCGAGCCCCATCTGCGATGAGTTGCCAGCGGCCAACGCTTCGTCCCGGACCCTTATCAACTCACCGATCTGCGCTTGGCTGTGATGGCGGTCACAGGCAGGAAGGATGCACGGGACAAATGGGTCGCGGGGGAATTTCGGTTTTGCAAAAAGTTCGTTTGATTTCAGCTGCTTTCCTTATGCTTGCAGCCTTGATCACGCCGACACTCGCGTCAGCCCGCCCCCTGCAGTGCGTTCCCTTCGCCCGTGAAGTTTCCGGCGTTGAATTGCGCGGCAATGCTTACACATGGTGGAACCAAGCCGAGGGCCGTTATGGTCGCGGTCATGAGCCCCGCGTTGGCGCCGTCATGGCGATGCCGAGCTTTGGTTCGATGCGCAACGGCCACGTTGCCACGGTCGCCAAGGTTCTTAATGACCGCGAAGTTCTTCTGGACCACGCCAACTGGTCGCGCCCCGGCATGGTTGAACGTGGTGTCCGCGCCGTTGACGTTTCGGAAAAAGGCGATTGGAGCAAGGTCCGCGTCTGGCATGCGGGCAGCCGCGATATGGGCCAGACCAGCTATCCCGTCTCCGGCTTCATCTACAATGACGGCAGTGTCCACTTCGCCGCTGCGCCGAAGATGGACCATGGCTTCAAACTGTCGGACGACGTGATCCAGCTCGCTTCGCTGGAACGCTAAGCCTTAGGGCGCGATTGTCCGCGCCTCTTCTACGCGCAAAATCGGCACGCCATTCCTGATAGGGAAGGCAATCCCTGCTGCGTCCGACACCAGCTCCTGCCGCGCGTCATCATAGCGCAGCTTTGTTCGCGTGAGCGGGCAGACGAGGATATCGAGCAGGCTTTCGACGCCCGCTGAGGTGGCATTCACTGCATCGTCACCTGGCCATCGCCATCATGCCGGCCGAAGAACTGCATCAGCTGCATCGTCAGTTCGGCACGGTCGCTCAAGGAATTGGCCTCCAGCAGCGCTTGCTTGGCAGCGATATCAAAGGGTGCGACTTGCGCGATGCCGTTGACGATGGCTTCATCATCCAGCCGGCTGACGGCGTTCCAGTCCACGGCATAGCCCTGTGCATCGGCAAAGCGCTTGGCTTCGCGTTCCAGACTGGCCCGTTCCATCAGGCCGAGCGTCTGGTGGATGTCATCATCTGCGATCAGATCCGCCTCGACTTGCCGGAAGGCTGTGTCCACCGACAATTCCCGGCGGATGCGGAAACGGCAGAGCCCTTCAAGGATGACGTTGTAGCGGCCGTCGTCCAATGCCTCGACATGGCCGATCTTGCCGACGCAGCCAACATCAAACAGACCCGGCGGATCACCGGCATCGCGCGGCTGGACCATGCCGATGCGTTGATCGCGCGACAGGGCATCGCGCACCAGTGCACGGTAGCGCGGCTCAAAAATGTGCAGCGGCAATTGCATGTGCGGAAACAGCA
>JBBATT010000270.1:3074-3725 GCA_040398605.1 Chakrabartia sp. | reverse complement strand
GAGGCGACGGCTTTGCCGGGCGAGACGCAGTTTGAGGTGATCAAGACCATCGAGAGTTGGGGCCTGCCCGTGGACACGCGCTTTGTGCGCCTGAACGCCACCGCGCAGGTGCTGGCCCATTATCGGTCCATAGAGGCGCTCCGTGCCGACCTGCCGTTCGATATTGATGGCGTCGTTTATAAGGTGGACCGGCTCGATTGGCAGGCACGGCTTGGCTTTGTGGCCAAGGCGCCGCGCTGGGCGATCGCCCATAAATTCCCGGCTGAGCGGGCGGAAACCACGCTTGAGTCGATCGACATTCAGGTTGGCCGCACGGGCAAGCTGACACCGGTTGGGCGGCTGAAGCCTGTGACGGTGGGCGGTGTCGTCGTCTCCAATGTCACGCTCCACAACCGCGACGAGATCGCACGTTTGGGTGTCCGCCCGGGGGATCGGGTCGTCATCCAGCGGGCAGGGGACGTCATTCCCCAGATCGTGGAGACACTGACACGCGATGCGGAGCGGGCGGCCTGGGCATTCCCTGATCATTGCCCGGAATGTGGGTCCGAAGCCGTGGCCGAGGAAGGCGAGGTGGATGTCCGTTGCACCGGTGGTCTCATCTGTCCGGCCCAGCGCGTAGAGCGGCTGAAGCACTTTGTCAGCCGGGCTGCG
>JBBATT010000270.1:0-3064 GCA_040398605.1 Chakrabartia sp. | reverse complement strand
TCGATATTGAAGGTTTGGGCGAAAAGACGATCGTTGAATTTTTCGGCCTTGGTTGGCTGCACAGTCCGGCAGATATCTTCCGCCTGCGTCAGCGCCGTGCCGAGATTGTCGGCCGCGAAGGTTGGCAGGATAAGTCTGTGGATAACCTGTTGGCAGCTATTGAGACCAAGCGCTCGCCAGACCCCGCGCGGCTCGTCTTTGCGCTCGGCATCCGCCATGTCGGCGCTGTGACAGCGAAAGACCTGTTGAAGGCGTTCGGCACGGTGAATCGGGTGCGGGAAGTGGCGACTGGGGAAGGTGCCATGGAGGAGTTGACGCAAGTCGATGGCGTTGGTCCAGTCGTGGCCGAAGCACTCGTCGAATTCTTCCATGAGGCGCATAATCTTGAGGTCTGGACTGACCTGTTGAGCGAGGTCTCGCCGCCCGCTTTCATCTCGAACGTCCGCGAGTCCATCGTGTCTGGCAAGACGGTCGTATTTACCGGCAGCCTTGAAACGATGAGCCGCGACGAAGCCAAGGCGCAGGCGGAATCGCTGGGCGCAAAGACCGCAGGTTCGGTGTCGGCGAAGACTGATCTTCTTGTGGCCGGGCCGGGCGCGGGTTCAAAACTCAAAAAGGCGCAGGAGCTTGGGATTGAGGTGATTGACGAAGCGGCTTGGGCGCAAATTGTGGCGACCGCTGGCTGACCGACGAATGGCCGACGCAGCATCCGGCTTGACCCGTGAACCGGCCCCCGTCAAAGCAGGTAAATGACCGAACAGACGGACCTTTCTTTGCTCACTTTCGAGCAGGCCCTCAAAAAGCTTGAGGAAATTGTGGCGCGGCTTGAATCCGGAGAGGCGGCGCTCGATGAATCGATCACGCTTTACACGCAGGGTGAAGCGCTTCGCGCGCAATGCGAGGCGCGGCTAAAGGACGCACAGGCGCGGATCGAAAAGATCACGCTCGGTGCCAATGGCCAACCGAGCGGCACGACCGCGTTTGACGCTGGCTGATCCGTCTAAGATGTCGAGCGACCTTCTGAAAGCAGCGCTTGCGGACATTGCCGCAGACGTTGATCGCGGCTTTGATCTGCTTTTGCCAGTGCCGGATGATGGCCGGGCGCGCCTGTATGAAGCGATGCGCCATGCGGCCATTGGCGGCGGCAAGCGCTTGCGGCCGTTGCTCGTGGTGGCCGCATCCCGGCTGTTCAACGTTGGCCTGGACTCAGCGTTGAATGTCGGCATCGCGATTGAGTGCATTCACGTATATTCGCTCGTCCATGATGACCTGCCATGCATGGATGATGATGACATGCGGCGCGGCAAGCCGACGGTGCACAAGGCCTTTGATGAGGCGACGGCGGTGCTTGCCGGGGATTCGCTCCATGCGCTCGCCTTTGAAATTCTGGCGGATGAAGAAACGCATCCCGACCCGTTCGTGCGTGCAGAACTGATTGCAGAACTCGCGCGCGCCTCTGGGCCTTCGGGCATGGCGGGCGGGCAGATGATGGATCTGGCGGCCAGCGATGCGGACTTTGATCTCCATTCGGTGACGCGCCTGCAGCAGTTGAAAACGGGAGCGCTCATTTCCTTTTGCCTTGAGGCGGGTGCCATCCTTGGCCGCGTGCCGCCAGAAGGGCGTCAGGGTCTGCGTGGCTATGCCCGCGACATTGGGTTGGCCTTCCAGATTGCGGATGACGTGATTGACGCTGAAGGGGACGCCGCCGTTGCGGGCAAAGCCGTCAACAAGGATGCGGAAGCCGGCAAAGCGACCTTTCTCTCCTTGCTCGGTATTGATCGGGCCAAGGCGCAGATGCACATGTTGGTGGACCAAGCCATTGCCCATCTCCATGCTTTTGGAGAAGAGGCTGACCTGCTGCGCGCCATTGCGCGCTATACGGTAGAAAGGGACCGATAATGGGGGAGCGCATCGGGGTTTATCCCGGCACATTCGATCCGATCACATTGGGGCACATGGACATCATTCGGCGCGGCGCAAAGCTGGTCGACCGTCTGATCGTCGGCGTGACGACCAACGCCAGCAAATCCCCTATGTTCAGCGACGACGAACGCATCGAGATGGTCAAACGCGAAGTGGCGACCATCGGCGGTGCTATCGACGTTGTCGGTTTCGATTCGCTCCTCATGGACTTTGCCGAGAAGCAGAAGGCGTCGATCATCGTGCGCGGTCTGCGCGCTGTCGCGGACTTCGAATATGAATATCAGATGGCGGGCATGAACCAGCAACTGAATGACCGCGTCGAAACTGTCTTCCTGATGGCGGACGTCTCTTTGCAGCCCATCGCATCGCGGCTGGTAAAGGAAATCGCGATCTATGGTGGCGACATCGCGAAATTCGTGACGCCAACGATCAAGTCCGAAGTTGTTGCCCGAGTTGAAAAATTAGGAAAGCGCGGAAGCTGATCCGTTCATCGGCAGCTAAGCCAGCCGCAGGTAAAGTGCCGCGGCAATCGAGAGGTGTAATGTGAAGAAACTGTTCGTCGCGATCATGATGCTGCTCGGTCTTGCCGGGACAGCCAGCGCCAAAGACAAGGTGTCGGCCCCACCGCCGGCGCCGGTTTCGACCATTCCCGCGCCTGAGCCGGACAATATTCTGGTGCTTGATCTGTCGACCGGTGGGCAGGTGCGCATCCAGCTCCGCCCCGATAAGGCACCCGGCCATATCGAGCGCATCAAGCTGCTGACCCGTGCCGGCTTTTATGATGGCGTTATCTTCCACCGTGTTATCGAAGGCTTCATGGCGCAGACCGGCGATCCGCAAGGGACAGGTGAGGGCGGCTCACCGCTCCCTGACCTGAAGGCTGAGTTTAATGATTTGCCGCATCTGCGCGGTGCTCTTTCGATGGCGCGCACGAGTGCGCCGGACAGCGCCAACAGCCAGTTCTTCATCGTCTTTTCGCCGACGCTGCGGTTGGACGGGAAATACACGGTCCTCGGCCGCGTGATGAGCGGCATGCAATATGTCGACGCTATCGAACGGGGCGAGCCGCCGCTCAATCCGTCCAAGGTTGTCCGCGCCTGGATTGGCGCCGATGGTCCCGATGCGCCGCGAGTGCCCTCGC
>JBBATT010000269.1:0-3764 GCA_040398605.1 Chakrabartia sp. | reverse complement strand
TCGGGCATTTCAACCATCACGCCGTGCCCGGTGGGAAGATCATAGACCTTCCAACTTGGGTCGGCCTCTACGCGTTCATGGAACTTCGTGAACACCGTCGGCGCATCTTTGGTCGCATAGACATAGGTGTGCCGTGTGATCGCCTTTTCAGCGCCCGTCATCTTCACCGGCTCAATCAGGGTGAGCAGGGGATGGCGCGTCAGGAACGACGGAGAACCGGGGAAGGGGGCGACCAGCCCCGGCATATCACGCTGTGCATCGATATAGTGTTTGCGCGAGGGCTCATCAGCAATGTCCCAAAGTGCTTCGCCATCGCGCGGCAGGAAGGCATCGACATAGACGAGCGCACGGATCGCTTCGCCAAGGCGATTGGCGACTTCGGTAATGATCATCCCGCCATAGCTGTGACCGGCAAGGACGAAGTCTGTCAGCCCCTCAGCAATAATCATATTGATCACGTCGGTCACATGGATGTCGAGCGTGATCGCGGGCGAAATCAGGTGCTTCTTCTCACCCAATCCCGTCAGCGTGGCGATATGGACGTCGTGCCCCTTCGCGCGGAGAAGCTTTGCGGTGGCATGCCAGCCTTGGCCGCCGCCCCAAGCGCCGTGAACGAGAACGAAGGTCGCCATATTCTATCCTATTCTTCCCAAGCGGACTGCTCCCCCTTGGCGACACGCGAACTGTTTCCAAGAAGGAAATCGCCAAGGACGTCAAGGGCGTCGGGATAAGCGGCTTTGACGGCCGCCTGAAGCTCAGCTGAGTTCTTTGACGCGGCGACCATCTTTGGCCAATCGGCAATATAGCTTTGACTGAAGGTGAGGCCCGATACGTCGTTCGGCAAGCCTTCTTTTGCGTGGCCCGCGACAACAATTTCCGGGCTCAACGCTGCGAGCTTTTCAAGCGATTTGCCCCAGGCGGCGATGGCCTTGGGATTATGTTCCCCGAACCACAAAAACATCTGATTGTAGACGAGATCGCCGGGGAAAAGTGCCTTGATTTCTGGTGCCCATAGCGCGGTTGCATGCGCGTGATCGCCCTGCATCGGGCCGATGACCTTGAGACGATGGCCTTCCAGCATGATTGTGTCGTCTTCCAGCGGCATTGGCGCCGTTGGCGTTTTGGGCGCGTTTGTGCCGAGGACTGGATACCAGCGCTTCACTTTGAATGGCAACGACTTCCAGATGTCGGCGACAACGGTGGGATGGGCGACGATCTTCACATTGGGGAAGGCCTGTGTGATGGCTTCCATCGCAAAGAAATGGTCGGGGTGATCATGCCCTATGAAGACGGTCTCCAACTCCTTTCCACTGTCGAGCACCATGGCAACGACGCGGTGCGCATCCGCCATTGTGAACGGCGCATCGACGAGAACCGCTTTCTTTTCGCCTTTGATCAGCGCGATGTTGGCGTAAAGTGATCCCGCGCTGGTGCGGAGGACCTCAACCTCAAGTGGCTTTTTTTCTGCAAGGGCAGGGGACGCGGCTAGCGCCAGAAGAGCTAAAATTGTCTTTTGCATGAACTCTCTCCTCAATGGGCGGTTTGACCACCGTCGATGGTGAATAGAGCGCCGTTGATGAAGCTGGCAGCGGGGGAGCAGAGGTGCAGAACAGTGCCTGCAATCTCCTCCGGCTGGGCCGCACGGCCGCTGATGTTCTGTGCGAAGAAGGCGGCGCGGAAGTCCGCGCTATCAGCCCAATGCTGCGTCATCGGTGTCACGACGAAACCGGGGGCGATGGCGTTCACCCGGATGCCCAATTGCGCATATTCAATCGCCGCTGCCTTGGTGATGCCGACAACTGCGTGCTTACAGGCGACATAGGCTGACATGTTGGGGTCTGCGATGACACCGCCGACCGACGCCGTGTTGACGATGGCGCCACCGCCGACTTTCAGAAAGTGCCGGATCTCTGCTTGCATGGCGAAGAAGACGCCCTTCAGATCGACATCGATGGCAAGATCGAGCTCAGCTTCTGTCACTTCATGAAGCGGACGCTGTGGCGGCAGGACACCTGCATTGTTGAATGCATAGTCCATTGAACCAAAGCGGCTGACGCACTCTTCCACCAAAGCCGTCATGGCAGCGGCGCTGGTTACGTCGGCTTTCACATAAGCGGCCTTGCCGCCTGCGGCGGTAATGGCGGCAACTGTTTCAGCGGCACGGTCGTCCACGTCACCAATCAGGACGGCTGCGCCGGCATTGGCAAATGCAACGCATGTTGCCCTGCCAATGCCGGTCGCCCCCCCCGTAACCAAGACCGTCTTACCTGAAAAAACCGCTGACATCTGATCTCTCCCAAAACCGTTTATTGACCGGGTGCGATCAGCACTTTGCACTCATGCGTTCGTTTGCGCAGCGCCTCAAATCGGGCTGGCGTGTCAGCAAGTGAAATTGTGTCAGTCACCAGTGCGCGAGGCTCGGCAGCGCCTGCGTCGAGCGCATCGAGGGCCTCTTCATATTCCTGCCGGGTGAAGAAGGCTGAAGTGATGAGGCGCACTTCCTTGGACAGCATGGCAAAGCTGTTGAACGTGTCTGGCCGCGTACACAGGCCGAGGAGGCAGATCGTGCCACGCTTACGGACCTGCTCCACGGCTTGGGTTATGAGGCCGGGCACACCCACGCATTCGAAGACGATGTCGGGCTTTGTGCCGAGCATCTGTTCAATATTGCCAACCGGATCGTCGGGGCTCACGCTAAAGCCGGTTGCCCCCATTTCCATTGCGCGGGCTTCCTGAAAACTGGCGAGGTCCTGGATGATGACATCGCTCGCGCCCTTGCGGCGGGCCCAAAAAGCAACAGCGAGACCAATCGGCCCTGCGCCGAGGATCAGCACCTTATCGCCCGGTTTCATGCCCGACATGTTGACGCCGTGCAGGGCGACCGCGAGAGGCTCAATGATGGACCCATCGGCCAGGCTAGCCGATTGGGGCAGGCGGATACACTGGTTTGGCTTTGTCACCGCATATTCAGCATAGCCGCCGCCCTGAAGACCGAAATGGTCGCACCAGGCAACTTCGCCTGATCTGCAGGAGGCACAGTCACCGCAGCTCTTTAACGGGATGACCGAGACGAGATCGCCGATCTTCAGCCCTTCAGCCCCTTTGCCAAGAGCAACGACTTCACCTGCAAACTCATGCCCCAGAACATCGCCCTTGTTGATGCCGTAAGCGGGGTCTTCGGTCATGTGCAGGTCAGACCCGCAAATACCGCAGCGCCCGACTTTGACGACAACCTCACCCGCCTGAGGGGTTGGGTCGTCAAGGGTCTCCAGCGCCAGCGGCTGGTGCAGCCCCTGCATGACCACAGCCCGCATCAGGCGATCCCGGACTTGCCCGGCGCAATCACACCATTGGGGTCAATCGCGTTCTTCAGCAGTTTGTTGAAGTCGCGGTTGGTCTGGCCATATTGCTGGGCGACCAGTTCCATCGAGTTAACGCCGGTCCGATAGCTTGCCCAGCCCTTTTTACCGAACGTCGTGACGAGATCCTTATAGCAGGCATCGGCCTTCTTTTCCTGCTCCGGATCGCTCTTGTCATAAAGGAGCGCGATGATGTGGTGCAGGTCGCGCCAGCCGATGGCGTAGGCCGCGGTGTAGTCAAAGCCGTGCTTGTCGAGGATCTCGCGGGCAAGCTTCGTTTGCCCCTCTGCCTCTGCACCTTTGGCTGCGGCAACCGGCGCAAACCAAGCCAGACCACCACCGGCTCCGCGCCAGCGGAGCAGGCCGATTTCATCGAGGTTGAGGCCGCCTTCCATCAGTGTCGCG
>JBBATT010000268.1:0-3775 GCA_040398605.1 Chakrabartia sp. | reverse complement strand
ACCGACAAGGTCATGCTCAAGCTCAGCTTGCCGGTCACACCGGGTCATTTCGACGCGCTTGTCGATCACCCGCGCGTCCTGCGCGTTGTGGCGCTGTCTGGTGGCTTCAAGCGCCCTGAAGCGTGCGTTGAACTCGCCAAGAACCGCGGCATCATCGCCAGCTTCAGCCGCGCGCTGCTCGAAGACCTGCGTCACCAGATGACCGATGCGGAGTTTGATGCGTCGCTTGGGTCTGCGATTGGCGACATCTACAACGCGTCGACCAGCAAGACGGCGTAAGGGTTCCAAATCCTCCCCCGTCGGGGGAGGTGGCAACCCGCAGGGATGACGGAGGGGGCGCCGGGTGCACGCTGCGTTCGGCAGCATGGCACCTTGCCCCGTTTCCCCCTCCACCATGCTCCGCATGGTCCCCCTCCCCCGATGGGGGAGGATGCATCACCAGTGGGGCTTACACTCGCGGGCCCACCGCCCTATAGCCGCCGACATGGATGATCTTGAACTCCCCGAAGTGCCCGAGGGCTTTGCTGAACGCTTTCCGCGCGAAGACCGTGAGCCTGCCGAACTCTATCTCATTTCGCCGCCCACAATCGATGCGGCCTTCACGGATCGCCTGAAAGCGGCGTTCGACGCGGGGCCAATTGCGGCCTTTCAGTTGCGGCTGAAGGGGCTCGATGAACACGCCATCGCGCTCATGGCTGAACCGATCCAGAAGCTGTGCGCAGAACGTGACGTGGCCTTCATCATCAATGACAGCATTGCGCTTGCCAAACGACTGGGCGCGGACGGCGTGCATCTGGGGCAGGGCGATGGTGACCCGCGCGAAGCCCGCGATGTGCTGGGCCGCGACGCGCAAATTGGGGTGACCTGTCACAATAGCCGCCACTTTGCGATGGAAGCGGGGGAGGCGAGCGCTGACTATGTTGCGTTTGGCGCCTTCTACCCGACGACAACCAAAGAGGTTCAGCATCAGGCAGACCCCGGCATTTTGAGCTGGTGGACCGTTGTATCGCCTATTCCGTGTGTCGCCATTGGAGGCATTACGGCGGCAAATGCAGCGCCGCTTGTGGCAGCAGGGGCGGACTTCATCGCGGTTTCTGGCGCTGTTTGGAACGATCCTGCCGGAGAGGCTGCCGCGGTTGCCGCCCTTTTGAAGACTTTGGGACACTGAGCGCCCCTTGCCGGAACGGGCAGCTTGGGCTAGTGGCGCGACCGCTCTTTCAAATTCGTACAGGTGACTCATGAAGATCAGCGGCGTGGACATTCGTCCCGGCAATATCCTTGAATTCGAAGGCGGCCTTTGGCGCGCCGTGAAGATCCAGCACACGCAGCCGGGTAAGGGCGGCGCATATATGCAGGTCGAACTGAAGAACCTGATTGATGGCCGCAAGAGCCAGAACCGCTTCCGGTCGTCAGAGACCGTAGAACGCGTCCGGCTCGACACGAAGGACTTCCAGTACCTCTACGTCGACGGCGACATGCTCGTCTTCATGGACAAGGACAATTACGACCAGATCACTTTGCCGCGCGACATGCTCGGCGATGCAGCAGCCTTCCTGCAAGATGGTATGGACGTTGTGCTTGAACTTTATGACGAGCGTCCGATCTCCGTGCAGCTGCCCGATCAGGTGGAAGCGACCATCGTCGAAGCTGACGCGGTGGTGAAGGGCCAGACGGCCTCTTCCTCATTCAAGCCGGCTTTGCTCGACAATGGCGTCCGCGTGATGGTGCCGCCGCATATCTCGGCCGGAACGCGTATCATTGTTGACGTCTATGCGCAGGAATATGTGAAGCGCGCGGACTGAGCCTGAGACTTCAACAAGGCGTCATTGCGAGGAGCTAAGCGACGTGGCAATCCAGTCTCCTTGCAGTTCTGGATTGCTTCGCTTCGCTCGCAATGACGTTGAGAAGTAAAATTTCTCGTATTTGAACGGATTTTAAACGTGCCAGCCCATTCCGGTATCATGACCGTCATCGAACGCGCCGCGCGCAAGGCGGGGGGCAAACTGCGCCGTGACTTTAACGAAGTGCAGCATCTGCAGGTTAGCCGCAAAGGCCCGGCTGATTTCGTGTCTAAGGCCGATATTGCGGCGGAACGCACCATCTATGACGAGCTGGTCAAGGCGCGGCCGGACTGGAACTTCCTGTTCGAAGAAGCGGGTGAAATCGTCAACAATCCAGACAAGCCGCGTTTCATCATCGATCCGCTCGACGGCACGACAAACTTTCTCCACGGCATTCCGCATTTCGCGATCTCAATTGCGGTGGAAGAAGAACTGACCGGTGGTCGCCGTGAAGTCACAACAGCGCTCGTCTACAATCCGATGACGGATGAGAGTTTCTGGGCGGAAAAAGGCCGGGGCTCCTGGCTGCAGGACCAGCGTCTCCGCGTCTCCTCACGCCGGGATATGTCCGACGCGCTCATTGCCACGGGCATTCCGTTCTTGGGCCATGGCGATATGGGCGAATGGGTGCGCATTTTCGGTGCAGTCGCCCCCAATGTTGCAGGTATTCGCCGGTTCGGTGCCGCCTCGCTCGATCTCGCTTGGGTCGCCGCAGGCCGTTATGATGGCTTTTGGGAAAGCAAGCTCCAGCCTTGGGATGTGGCGGCGGGCATCCTCCTCGTCCGCGAAGCAGGCGGGTTCGTCACGGACTTCCGCGGCGGGGAACGCTGCATGGAGCGTCAGGAGTATCTGGCGGCAAATGACGGCCTGCATTCCAAGCTTCATAAGCTCGTCGCGGGCGCGCTCCGCTAAGTCGAATATCGTAAGCAAAGCATACGGAATGGGCCCGTTTTCGGGCCCTTCCTGTGTTGCGGTGCAAGATTATCCCCCACAGGGCTTCAAAATGGCCCTTAGTGTGCTTGCGATAGGCCGTTTGCTGGCCTAAAGCCGCGGCGATTCCGGTTTCCTACCGGACCATGGGAAAAGTCGATTATGTCCTCGGTTGCTGCCGGATATCTGCCGATTTTGCTGTTTTTGGCAATCGCGCTGATCCTTTCGAGCGCGTTTGTGTTTTTGCCGATGGCGATCTCGCGCCTGACGGGCACACACAACCCGACGCCGGAAAAGCTCACCGAGTATGAATGCGGCTTTCCCGCCTTTGAAGGCAGCCGTGCGCAATTTGACGTGCGTTTCTATCTCGTGGCCATCCTTTTCATCGTTTTTGACCTTGAAGCGGCCTTCCTGTTTCCCTGGGCTGTCAGCCTCGAATGGACCGGCTGGGCGGGCTGGACGGGCATGATGGTGTTCTTGGGTGAACTGGTTCTCGGCCTTGTCTATGCGTGGAAGAAGGGAGCGCTCGAATGGGAGTAGATCTGACGGTAGCTCCGCCGGCCGGGACACTTCCCGATGCGAGCTTTTTTAACGGCCTGAACGATGAGTTGTCCAATAAGGGCTTTCTCGTCGTGTCGACCGAAGAACTGTTTCAATGGGCGCGCACCGGCTCGCTTTGGTGGATGACTTTCGGTCTGGCATGCTGCGCTGTGGAAATGATCCACGTGAACATGCCGCGCTATGATCTTGAGCGTTTTGGTGCGGCGCCTCGTGCGTCACCGCGTCAGTCGGACGTGATGATTGTCGCAGGCACGCTCTGCAACAAGATGGCCCCGGCGCTGCGTCGTGTGTACGACCAGATGTCGGACCCGAAATACGTGATTTCGATGGGCAGCTGCGCCAATGGCGGCGGTTATTATCACTATAGCTATAGCGTCGTGCGCGGATGCGACCGGATCGTGCCTGTGGACATTTATGTCCCCGGTTGCCCGCCGACTGCCGAG
>JBBATT010000267.1:0-3778 GCA_040398605.1 Chakrabartia sp. | reverse complement strand
GTGGGCCAAAGCGGTCAATCGTGCCTTCGTCACCCTTCTTCCAAAGGATGCGGCCGAGCCACAGCGACGGCTTCACAAACAGAATGTCGTACAGCTCATCCCAATACCACTTGTTCAAGAGGAACTGGTAAATCGCAGGGAACGTCGCTGTGAAGCGCGCAGGGATCGTCGTGTCCTTGATATAGGCCAACCATGCAATGGCGAGGCCAAGGATCATGACAATGGTCGCCGACAGCTTCACCAGCAGCGGCACTTCATGCATCGCGTGCATCAGGTGCGCATCAAAGGCGAGGCTCCCCTTCCAGAATTCCACGCCGGTTTCCGCACCGATAAAGGCATCGTGGAAGAAGTAACCGGCAAAGACAGCACCGACCGTCAGGGTGAGCAGCGGCACGAGCATGGGCAACGGGCTTTCATGCGGGTGATAGCCCAGCGTCCCATCATCATCATGCGCGTGGGCGTGATGATCGTCATGGCCGTGTGCATGGTCATCGTGACCATGGGCATCATGTGCCGCATGCTGGATGTGTTCAGACTGTGACCAGCGCGGCTTGCCGAAGAAGGTCAGGAACATCAGACGCCAGGAGTAGAAGCTCGTCAGCAGCGCTGCAAAGACCGCAACCGCAAAGGCGACGCCACCGGACTCCGTGCCGCTGGCAAAGGCCGCTTCGATGATCGCATCCTTGGAATAGAAGCCCGCAAACCCGAACACGCCAATCACGCCGACGCCGGTAATGGCCAGCGTGCCCGCCATCATCGCCCAGAAGGTGATCGGGATGTGCTTCCGAAGGCCACCATAATACCGCATATCCTGTTCATGGTGCATGGCATGGATGACCGAGCCGGCGCCCAAGAACAGCAGCGCCTTAAAGAAGGCGTGCGTGAACAGATGGAACATTGCCGCGCCATAAGCGCCAGTGCCCGCTGCAAAGAACATGTAGCCGAGCTGCGAACAGGTCGAATAAGCGATCACGCGCTTAATGTCGGTCTGTGTCGTGCCGACGGTTGCGGCGAACAGAGCGGTTGCCGCGCCCACATAAGTGACGAGCGTCGTCGCCGTTTCCGACAGTTCAAACAGCGGCGATAGGCGGCAGACCATGAAAACGCCTGCGGTGACCATCGTTGCCGCGTGGATCAGCGCGGAGACCGGCGTCGGGCCTTCCATCGCGTCTGGCAACCAAGTGTGGAGGCCAAGCTGCGCGGATTTGCCCATCGCGCCGATGAACAGCAGGATGCAGAGCAAGGTGATCGTGTCGATCCGGTAGCCAAGGAACCCGATGGTCGACCCGGCATAGCCCGGTGCCGCTTCCAGAATTTCGGGGATCGAGACGGTGCCGAACACAAGGAACACACCGAAGATGCCAAGCGAAAAACCGAAATCGCCCACGCGGTTGACGACGAATGCCTTAATGGCGGCCGCGTTCGCGCTAGGTTTGTGATACCAAAAACCGATGAGCAGGTAGGACGCGAGGCCCACGCCTTCCCAGCCGAAGAACATTTGCACCAGGCTGTCCGCGGTCACGAGCATCAGCATCGCGAAGGTGAAGAGCGACAGATAGGCAAAGAAGCGCGGCTGGCTGGGGTCTTCGGACATATAGCCCCAGCTGTAGAGGTGCACGAGGCTCGACACGCTCGTCACCACGACAAGCATCACTGCCGTCAGCGTGTCGACCCGCAGAGACCATTGGACGTTCAAGTCACCCGAGCGGATGAAGTCCAGCACCGGCACAACCTGCGCTTCGGCATGGCCGCCCAAGAAGGCGAGGAAAATCGGCCAGCTCAGCGCGCAGGAAACGAACAGCGCCGCCGTCGTCACGGCCTTTGCCGCGACATTGCCGATCATCCGGTTGCCAAGACCCGCGATGAGCGCGGCCAGCAGCGGCAGGAAAACGATGAGCTTGATGGTTTCCATTATGCGCTCACCCCAAACTCACACTCAGCCGTTTGGGCTGAGCTTGTCGAAGCCCTGCCCTTCCTTTGCGCGGCGGTGTCCAACGAAAAACAGTCCTTCGACGGGCTCAGGACGAACGGATGGGATACAGGCTGACGGTTCACGATACTATCCTCAGCCCTTCATCCGGTTGACATCATCAACCGCAATCGATCCGCGTCCGCGGAAGTAAATGACGAGGATGGCAAGGCCAATGGCCGCTTCGCCCGCTGCCACAGTCAGCACGAACATCGCAAACACCTGCCCGACCAGATCACCCAAAAAGGCGCTGAAGGCGACGAGGTTGATGTTCACCGAAAGCAGGATGAGTTCAATCGCCATCAAGATGATGATGATGTTCTTCCGGTTGATGAAGATGCCGAGCACCCCCATCGTAAACAGGATCGCCGAGACGACCAGATAATGCTGGATCCCGATCATAGTTCTACCCCCTGCCCAACCGGCTGGTTCACGTTGCGCACCGCATCTTCCGGACGGCGACGCACCTGATCCGAGATATTTTGCGGGCGGACGTCCTTGCGTTCACGGTGGGTCAGCACAATCGCACCGATCATCGCGACGAGGAGCACCAGGCCAGCGGCTTCAAAAATATAGAGATATTTGGAATAGATGAGCGCACCCATCGCTTCGATGTTTGGAAGATCGCCAGACGTTGGCGCTGTACGCTGCGACAGCTCAAGGCTGCCCGCGCTCCAGGCGCCCCCGGCCACGATCAACTCACCGGCCAAAACCAGCGCAATCAACAATCCGAAGAACCCGTAGCGCACAAAGCCGCTGCGCAATTCTGCAAAGTCGATGTCGAGCATCATGACGACGAACAAGAACAGCACCGCAACCGCACCGACATAGACGATGACAAGCAGCATCGCGATGAACTCAGCCCCCACGAGGACCATCAGGCCCGCCGCGTTGAAGAAGGCGAGGATCAGCCACAACACGCTATGGACTGGATTACGCGACAGCACCGTCAATGCACCCGAAAGGATGACGACAGCGGCGAACAGGTAGAAGGCAAAAGCCTGGATCATGCGCCCCTCCCGTCATTCCCGCGCAGGCGGGAATCCATGGACACCTCAGTCGCCGAAAGGACGGCGAAGATCGAGCTTAGGCAGGCCACATCGAGACCTTGGGTTCCCGCCTTCGCGGGAATGACGATTGTGTTTCCGGTCATCTTCGTTCCCACCTCTTACCGGTACGGCGCGTCGGCTGCGAGGTTCGCAGCGATGGCACGTTCCCAGCGGTCGCCGTTCGAAAGGAGCTTGTCCTTATCATACAGCAGCTCTTCACGCGTTTCGGTCGAAAACTCGAGGTTCGGGCCTTCCACAATGGCATCCACCGGGCAGGCTTCCTGACAAAAGCCGCAATAGATGCACTTCGTCATGTCGATGTCATAGCGCGTGGTGCGGCGGCTGCCGTCCTCACGCGGTTCGGCCTCAATGGTGATCGCCTGAGCCGGGCACACTGCTTCACACAGCTTGCACGCGATACAGCGTTCTTCCCCATTGGGATAACGACGCAGCGCGTGCTCCCCACGGAAACGCGGCGAAAGCGGGTTGCGCTCATAGGGATAGTTGATCGTCGCCTTGGGCTTGAAGAAATACTTCAAGGTCAACCAATGCGCCTTCACGAACTCCCACAGGGTGAACGTCTTGATGTAGTGAGCGATCAAACTCATGCGCCGTACCTTGTCAGCATCAGATAGCCAGAAACGAGAAACACCCAGATCAGCGAGATGGGCAGGAAGATCTTCCAGCCGAGCCGCATCAGCTGGTCATAGCGATAGCGCGGCACTGTCGCCTTGATCCACGAGAAGACGAAGAAGAAGAT
>JBBATT010000266.1:0-3784 GCA_040398605.1 Chakrabartia sp. | reverse complement strand
ACGCGTCTTGAACTCCAGGCGCGCGGGGACGTCCGCGTGACGCCAGATATCGCCGTCGTGTCCGCAGGCGTTGTCACGCAGTCGGTTGATGCGTCCGGTGCCATGCGCGAAAATGCGGCACGGATGACGCGCGTTTTTGCCGCGCTCAAGCAGGCGGGCATTGCCGAGAAGGATATTCAGACAACCTCAGTCAGCCTTTCCCCGCAATATCGCTACAATAACAATGAAGCGCCGGTCATCACGGGCTATCAGGCCAGCAACACGGTTTCGGTCCGCTTCCGCGATATCGGCAAAAGCGGTCAGGTGCTCGATGCCCTGGTGAAGCAGGGGGCAAACCAGATCAATGGCCCGATGCTTGAAGTCGAATCGCCGCAGGCCGCGCAGGACAAGGCCCGGCTGGAGGCCATCAAGACGTTGCAGGCGCGCGCGGCGCTCTACGCCAAAGCTACCGGGCTTCAAGTGAAGCGGGTTATTTCGATCAGCGAGTCGGTGGATTATTCACCAATGCCAATGCCTATGGCCCGCATGGCGATGGCCGCGTCCGCTGCTGAAAAAACCGATATTGCAGCCGGCGAGCAGTCGATCGGCGTCAGCGTTTCTGTGGTCTTTGAGCTGAATTGACGATCAACGCGGGCGCCAGCGGCGGGCGAGGGTGAGCAACCCGAGTGCTGCTATGGCGCCTGCCACGGCCCCGGCATAACCGGCGCCTGAAAGTCCGGCATAAAGCCCCTTGCCATTGGCGGTCAGCCCAAGGGCGAAGCTGCCTGCAGCGCCCCCGATCAAATTCACCAGCATTTCGCCTTGCCCAAAGGCGCGGCGCATCGCGGTCGCCAGCCAACCGAGGGCGCCGCCAATCACAAGAAGGGCAAGGAAATTGGTCATGCCGCGGGCCTAGCCCCGGTCGGCGAGGGGATCAACAGCCGCGATGTGGAGGGGCTGCGTCGAAACGGAAACGGGCGGCTACAGGTTTTCCCCGTGCCGCCCGCTTCGTGATCTAGAATTGAGCAATCAGAAGCGCTGCTGGCGCTCGTAAAGGCTCTTATAGTGCTGGATACGCGTGACCCGCAGTCCGGGCATGCCCGAACGGTCGATCGCACGCTGCCATCCTGCAAATTCTTCTAAGGTGAGGCTATAGCGTTCGCAGACTTCGTCCACGGTCAGCAGGCCACCATTCACTGCTGCGACGACTTCAGCCTTCCGGCGGACGACCCAGCGGGTTGTCGACGGGGGCGGCAAACTGTCGAGCGTCAGTGGTTCACCAAGTGGGCCAATGACTTGTGCCGGACGGATTTTCTGGTTTTCGATCATTCTTACCTCAAAGCCGGGTCCAGACCCGTTTTCTCTTGTTGCAACCCCACTTAAACACCACCGGTTGAAAGATCGCTAAAATGCCAAGGTAAATTTTGCGGTCATCTTCATGTGCGTCCTGTTAGGACATTGGCAGCCAAACGGTTGAAACTTGGTGAATTTTCACGAGGCGAATCGGCCCTTTTCGGCGCAATTGCATCCATATCGGCAGCGGTTTCGGCCGACGCCTTCGCCATGGCGGCGGCTTTCGCCTGAATTCGGGCGGTTGGCGTCGTTGCCTGCTGTGCCGAAATGGTGGCAAGTAGGCTGGGAAGCTCAATGTTTTTTTGCCGTGCTTTGCCTTGGCGTGCTGTCCGGCGGGGAAATTGCATGTTCATGCGCCTGCATTTGTCATAAATGCCTGAATCTAAGGTAAATTTGCTTTGATGCTGCAAATTCCGCGCAAGCACTCTATGTCCGCAGCCCATGTTTGACCTTTTTCAACTTGATGGCCCGGCCAAGGCGCGCCGCATCGTGGTCGCGATGTCGGGCGGTGTGGACTCGTCGGTCGTGGCAGCACTCGCCGCGCGGACGGGTGCGGAAACCATCGGCATCACCTTGCAGCTTTATGATCATGGTGCGGCGGTCAACCGGGTCGGCAGCTGTTGTGCCGGCCAAGACATCCGTGACGCGCGCGCAGTGTGCGACCGGTTGGGCATCGCCCATTATGTTTTTGATCATGAAAGCCGGTTTCGGGATTCGGTGATCGAACAGTTCGCCGATGAGTATATGAATGGCCGGACGCCCATCCCCTGTGTCCGCTGCAACATGGGCGTGAAGTTTACCGATCTGTTCCGTCTGGCGAAAGAGTTGGGGGCCGACTGCCTAGCGACGGGCCATTATGTCCGCCGTTTAGAAGGCCCGTCAGGGGCTGAGCTTCACCGCTCGATCGATCCTGCCCGCGACCAGAGCTATTTCCTGTTCGCGACAACGGCAGACCAGCTGGACTATCTGCGCTTTCCACTGGGCGGCATGCCCAAGGCTGATGTGCGCGCCATTGCGCAGGAGATGGGGCTGGGCGTGGCCATGAAGCCCGACAGCCAGGACATCTGCTTTGTGCCGAATGGCGATTATGCCAGCGTCGTGCGCAAAGTGCGGCCGGAGGCGGAGAGCGACGGGCCAATCGTCGACATGGAAGGGCGCGAACTGGGCCGTCACAAGGGGCTGATCCACTATACAGTCGGCCAAAGGCGGGGGCTGGAACTGGGCGGTCTGGCAGAACCTCTCTATGTGGTGCGTCTTGATCCGGCGGCCCAGCAGGTCGTCGTCGGGCCAAAGGCGGCGCTGGCTGTGTCAGCGGCGCGCATTGTCGAACCCAATTGGCTTAGCCCAGTCGAAGGACGGTCCCTCATGGCCAAGGTCCGGTCCCTGTCAAAGCCGGTGCCTGCGCGCATGCAAGGCGAATGGCTGGTGTTCGACGGGCCGGAATATGGCGTGGCACCGGGGCAGGCGGCGGTCCTTTTTGACGGAGATCGTGTGCTTGGCGGTGGCTGGATTGCCGAAACGCAACGTGCCATAGAGTTTGACGCCGCCTGACCTCCGCATCTCCAGACGGGGCAGCAGGCGCTTTGGAGGGGATGTCCATGCCTGCTTTATCAACCCGCGTCATTTCGTTCGTCTTGCGCAAGACCGGCCTGTTCCGGAAGATGTTTGCAGGCGGTCCCGGCATGGCCGCGTTCATCGCCAAGGCTGCCGCCACTCAAAGCGCACCATCTGCAAAACTGCAGCAAAGCCACGCCATCTCGCACACGACGTTTGATGGGTGCACGGTCTGGGAATTCGCCCCCAAAACAAAGGCCCCGACGGCGACGGTTCTTTACTGGCATGGCGGCGGCTATGTTTATCCCGCAGCAGATGCGCATTGGGCGTTCATGGCGCATATGGCGGAAACGCATGGCTGGCGGATCGTCGCCCCGCTTTATCCGCTGGCGCCTGCACATGATGTGGCGGGCACGACGGGCTTTGCCCTGTCGTTTTACAAAGACTTTCTCGCCCGGCAGGCAGGAGCACCGTTCCTGATGGCAGGCGATTCCGCGGGCGCGGGGCTGACGGCAGCGACAGTGATGGCTGCGCGCGATGCAGGGTTGCCCCTTCCGGCCAAGATCATCCTCATCTGCCCCTGGCTCAATGCGGACCCATCGCACCCCGATCAGCCAGAGATCGAAAAGCGCGATGCCATTCTCACCATCCCCGGCCTCCGGGATGCAGGTCGATTATATGCAGGCGCGGCGGACGTCTCAGACCCGCGGGTCAGCCCGATCCACGCCGATTGGTCGGGACTGCCACCCATCCTCTCCTTTGGCGGCGGCAGCGACATCTTGGTGGTTGATGCGCGGGCACTGAAGGCAAAGCTGCCGTCGGTCGACTATCAGGAGATGGACGGGATGATCCACGACTGGCCGATCTTCACCTTTCCGGAAAGCCGCAAAGCGCAGGC
>JBBATT010000265.1:0-3791 GCA_040398605.1 Chakrabartia sp. | reverse complement strand
CTCAAGCTCAACACCGCTCGACGTGAAGATGCCGCCGGTTGCAAGGTTCGTCGTGATCGAGAAGTTACGCAGGTTGGCCCGACCGTTGAAGTAGGTGAGATAAAGCGAGAGCGCACCGGGAACAGACGCGCTCGTCTCCCGCCATTTCACGCCCGCTTCGATCTGACGGGTGGAGTTACGCAGCAGGCCGGGTGCGACGATCTGCGCGTTCGAGAAGGCGCCAAACTGACGGTCGAAGTTCCAAGTGGTGCCGCGGCTGTAACGGCTGAAGACAGCCAGATCATCGTTGATCTTATAGTTGGCGCCGAAGGAATAAGACGTGCCCGACAGGCTATCGCCAATCGTCCCGCGCGTGGCCGGATCGTTGATCGGCACGCCAATTTCCGCCGGACCGATGCTGCCATTCTTGTTCACGTCGACATTGCGTGCTGAACTGAACTGGGCAAAGCCGCTATAGTGCATCGTCTCACGGCGCAGCGAGCCATCAAGGTTGATCGCACCAAAGGTGGCATTCAGGCCGCCATAAACGGCGTCGACATCGGCCTGCATATCCCACAGGATGTTGCAGCAGCCGCCAAATGCGCCGTTATAGGTGTAGACACCGGCCTCAGTGAACCCGGGCACATTGATGATGGCCGCGTCATCCTGCGTGGAGACGAGCATCCGGCCCCAATGCCAGGTCTGCTTGAAGTTCTGGACCATCTTGAAATAGCCGCCCGTTGCGGTGATGTCGCCGCCCGCTGTTTCAAACGACTTGGTGACGCGCAGATCGTTCACGAAATTGCCCATGTCGTTCAATTCCGTGTCGAACAGGGCGACTTCGGTGATCAGGTTATTGCCCGTCAGCGCCAGAAGCGATGCCGAGGTGACCGCGCGACCCGCATTCGGTCCGTTGAAGAATACGGCTGTCGCACCGGGGCCAAAATTGGTCGACAGATACCGGTCAGCCGCGTTTGCGGCGTGCGTGAACGGTGCCACGAAGCGGCCGCTCTGGTTGGCATAGCGGATCTTGTTGTTGACGGTGAGGCCAGCCCCAAGATCAAATTCAAACTCGCCACCGATGGTCTGTGACTTGGTGTGGATGCCATCGCGCAGGTTGCTGTTGATCAGGTTGCCACTGGCATCGATGATCGGAAAATTGATGAGGTTCGGGCTGTGCAGCGTCTGCGTGGCCGCATTCAGACCAGGCAGGCTGTTGGTGAGGACACCCAGCGTCTTGCCATAATTGGCCGCCCCGGCGGCAACCGCCGCGACCGAACCGGCAACTTCGGTGATCCGCACCGTCTGCGGCATGTAGGTCGCGTCTTTCTTGTCGATGACCTGACCATAGACACGCACAAAGCCGCCATCGAATTCCTTCGTCAGGCTCGCGCGGAACTTGCCGCCATCAACTGCATTGAAGCCCGCATTCCGGACGTCGCCACCGATCTGATAATGGCCGCCCAAGTGGAAATAGAGGTCCTCTGCAAGGCTGGCGCCATATTCAGCGTCAATACGCGTGTCTTTATAGTCCACGCCTTTCATGAACTGGAGGCTGCCGCCTTCGGTCTTCCCCGTCTTGTTGATGAGGTTGATGATGGCGCCATTGCCATTCGTCGTCAGCGTCGCAGCACTGCCGCCGCGGACCGACTCAATGCGGGCAAGCGTCGCGTCCACCTTCACAAAGCCGTCAGCGGGCGCAAAGTTGTGATCGCCGAACAGAAGGACAGGCAGGCCATCTTCCTGCAGCGAGATGAACTGGGCACCACCGGTGACAGCGGGAAGACCGCGCACCTGCATGTTGGAGTTGCCGCCACCGGCTGACGACTCAGCACGAATACCCGGAAGACGGCGGAAGATTTCGGCCGTCCCACGCGGTGCGACGCTGGCGATGCTGTCCACGTTGAGTGCGCTCACCGAGATACTGGTGTCGAGGCGGTTGGTGGCCTTGGCGACGCCCGTCACGACGATTTCAGCGATACTGGTATCGGCATCGTCCGAAGCTTCCTGCGCAACAGCGGGCTGCACGACAAAAGCCGCGACCGCCAGAGTGGCGAGCGACGCGTGCATACGGAATGCGGATTTCTTCATAACCTCTCCCCTGACCTTAAACTGGGTCCGCTTTGTGCGGCACGATGCGTTGGATAACCCCAGAACAATCGATTGCAAACAAAAAATGCAATCGATTGTAAATAACTCCATCTTGGTTCAAAGGCGTGGCTTTCCGGCCACACCCCACGCATTGCCATCCCTTTGGACACATCATGCGCCCAATTGCGCGACTGCGGCATCCAGTTTCACCTTGATTTGCATTCCGAACCCCTGAAAGGTGAACGCGTTGAGGGGTAGTCACTGTTCGCATGAGCCAGATCAAGACCATGAAGGAACTTGCCGATCTGGCGGGCGTCACGACCGGCACCGTGTCGCGTGCTTTATCTGATTCTCCTCTGATCAGCCCCAAGACGCGCGAACGGCTTCAGGCGCTCGCACGGGAACATGGCTTCAAGCCCAATCTGCTCGCCCGCAACCTAAGGACGCAGCGGACAGGCGCCATCGGCGTCCTCATTCCGCTTGGCCATGAAAAGGGCCAGCACATCTCTGACCCGTTCTTCATCACCATGCTCGGCTATCTGGCCGATGAGCTGACCGAACGGGGCTATGATCTGCTGCTCTCCCGCGTCATCCCGGAAGATGAAAACTGGCTCGACCAATATGTCGGCTCCGGCAAAATCGACGGTCTCATCATCATCGGCCAGTCCGACCAGTCCGAAACGCTGGACGAGGTGGCGGCGCGCTATCGCCCGATGGTCGTCTGGGGCGGCCATGCACCGGGTCAGGCGCATTGCACCGTCGGGTCTGACAATATTCTGGGTGGAGAGATAGCCGCCCAACATTTGATCGACCGGGGCTGCCAGCGCATCGCCTTTTTCGGGGACCCACAGGCGCTCGAAATCGCGCAGCGGCTGGAAGGCTGCAAGCGCGCCCTGGCCCGCGCCGGGCTCTCAGACAATCTCACCGTCTTGCCCGCACATCTGGTCGCCGAAGCGGCCCATCCGGACATTGCGGGTTTTCTGGGTTCTGTCAGTCAGCGGCCACAGGGCATTTTTGCCGCGTCCGACGTCATCGCGATGAGCGCGCTGCGTGCCTTGGCCGAATATGGCCTCGCTGTGCCCGGTGACGTAAAGGTGGTCGGCTATGACGGCCTAGCCATTGGCGAACAGACCGTGCCGCGGCTGACGAGCATTTCGCAGGACCTCCGCTTGGGGGCGACAACAATGGTCGATCTTTTGCTGCGGCGCATTGCGGGCGAAGATACAGGGTCGGTCGTGCTGGACCCTAAGCTGATCGTCCGGATGTCGAGCTAGGCCGAAACGGCGAGCGCGAACGCGCCCATCAGTCCCGCGTCATCCCCAAGGCCAGGAGCCGTCACGATGGCCGAGGCCTTCCCGACAAAATAGCCCGCGCCCAACCGCTCTGCTGCGCTTTGGACCAACGCCAGCAAGCCCGGCGTGGCCATCACGCCACCGCCCATGATGATGCAGTCCGGCTCTAGGATCGCCTGAAGGTTGCAGACGGCTTGGGCGAGATACCAGGCAATCATCTGCTGCTCGGCGCCACCGGACGGCAGTTCGGAGAGGGATTTGCCCCAACGCGCGAGGATCGCCGGACCGCTGGCCAATCCTTCCAAGCACGCCCCGTGGAAGGGGCAGGCGCCTGCAAAGCCCGTATCACCGGGATGGTGCGGCAAGCGCATATGCCCCATTTCCGGGTGGCTCAGGCCGTGAAGGATGCCGCCATCAATCACCGCGCCG
>JBBATT010000264.1:0-3791 GCA_040398605.1 Chakrabartia sp. | reverse complement strand
GCGGGTGTAGCTCAGTTGGTTAGAGCGCCGGCCTGTCACGCCGGAGGTCGCGGGTTCGAGCCCCGTCACTCGCGCCACTTCTCTTATCGGGAAGGTGGCGTGTTACCGAAAATGGCCAGTTTCCATCCACTTGAGAACAGGCTTGAGCGGCAGGATCCATATGGTTCCAGCGATGATGTAGAAGATTGCCTGCACGAGCACCGGCCAGAGACCGACATGCCTGGAAAGGCTGGCGACAGCGACCGCCCAAATCATGGCATATGCGAGAATGCCAAGCATTCCGACGGGTTTGCGCCAGCTCGGTGTGTCCATGATCTCAGGCCCTTTTAAGACGGCTTGCCGTCGGTAGGATCCATTCGGCTTCCGTCATGATCGCGTCAAGTGGAACGTCCCAAGGGTCGGCGGGGATCGTGTCGACCTCCTGAACAGACCAGGCAATGCCGATGCGCATCGCAGACGGCCGCAGCTCCAGCGCGCGATCATAATGGCCGGCACCTTGCCCAATGCGATTTCCCATTCGATCAAAACCAAGTATTGGCAATAGGATAAGATCGGGTTCTAACACATACTGTGAACTAAGAGGCTGCTGGAACCCGCCAGGTGCGATTTCTGTGGGGTCGTCCACGGCCCAGCAACGGAAGACGAGCGGCGCATCCTTCGCTGACAGACAGGGTAGGACCAATGGTTTTCCGTGACTTAGGGCTGACGTCATGACGTCATGAGGGTCCGCCTCACTCCCAACCGGCAGGTAGCCCGCAACGACCTTGGACCCATCAAACACCTGGTTGAGGGGGTGCTTGACGACTTCCTTGATAGGTAGAATTTTGGAAACGCGTTGTTTTACAAAAGCTTGGCGAATTTTTCTAAGTTCGCTTCGGAGCGTTGCCTTTGTCTGGACGCTCATAGGTTGGCGGACCCACCGTGGCCGTTGGCCGGAATATCCTCTGACGCCAAGTACGTCAGGTGGGGACCATATGCATCAGGCCAAGACCTGAACAGGGACAGCCCCCTTGGATGTGGAATCGCCTCAGGGATAATCTGTCTAGCTCGCACCGGGCAGAATCCGCCGCTACCTGATATAGGGTCGTTAGCCGCGCCGCTCAAGGTGCATGGCCAAGTTTTCCAATCGCGCTGCAATGTCGTCGAGCAAGGAGATGTGCTCGTCATTCGCTGAGTCAGGCGCAACAGAAGGGGCGGAAGGCGTGGGTGCCGCAGGCGCGCCGCCGCTCTTGCGGGCTTCATCAAGTTCGTCAGCAAGAAGGAGCGAGGCAAAGAGCAACTGCCGGACTTCGCTCACGCTGCCTAAAGATTTTCGGGCATCGTGCGCTTTGCCGTCGACGATCTCGGCGATCTTTGTCAGATGGGTCTCTTCGCCGTCCCGGCACGCGACTGTGTAAGCGTTTCCACCGATTTTGAGTTCGATCTGCGCCATCAGCCGCGCCCTCCAACAGACGCCCGCGCGATCACAGCGTCGAGCGCTGACAGGGCAATCGTGGTTTCTTCCTTCAACTTCGCGTGGCGTTCAGCGAGCGCTGCGAGCCTAGCTGCATTCTCGCTGTCTTCCTCTGCAATTACAGGAGAGGGGGACAGGGCAACGGCTTCAATCCGTTCCATCGCAGTGGCTATGCGCCTTAGGGCGTTTGATAATCGGGCATCTGACATGAGCCTATGATTACCACGCGGGTGATCTGCCGCAAGCAAAATGGCGCGCTGTAGTTGACCCGCGCGGACCATGACGACAAGAGGACCGCGACCTCGCGACTGCGAGTCGCAATTGCCTTTCCGGGCCGAGATTAAAGGACCGCCATGACTGTTGACCAGCAGCGCCTCGCCAACGCTATCCGTGCGTTGTCGATGGATGCCGTGCAAGCCGCCAATTCCGGGCACCCCGGCATGCCGATGGGCATGGCAGATGTGGCGACTGTCCTCTTCACACAGTTTCTGAAGTTTGATCCGCAAGCGCCTAAATGGCCAGACAGAGATCGCTTCGTTCTATCAGCCGGCCATGGCTCGATGCTTATCTATTCGCTCCTCCACCTGACCGGTTATGATCAGCCGACGATGGATGACATTCGCAACTTCCGGCAGTTGCATTCGGTCTGTGCGGGGCATCCTGAAAACACCGAACTGCCCGGCGTTGAATGCACGACCGGTCCATTGGGCCAAGGTGTGGCGATGGCCGTCGGCATGGCGATGGCAGAGCGTCACCTCAACGCCATCTACGGTGATGACGTTGTCGATCATAAGACGTGGGTCGTTGCGGGTGACGGTTGCCTTATGGAAGGCCTGAACCATGAAGCCATCGGCTTGGCCGGCGTGAACAAGCTTGGCCGCCTGAATGTGCTGTGGGACGACAACAACATCACGATTGACGGTGATACCTCTTTGTCGACCTGTGAAGACGTTCTGGCCCGTTATGCGGCGACCGGCTGGCACACAGTGCGCTGCGACGGGCATGACTTTGCCGACATCGCGCGCGCTTTGGCCGAAGCAGAAGCTGATCCGCGCCCGTCACTGGTCGCCTGTAAGACGGTGATCGGAAAGGGCGCCCCCAACAAGCAGGGCGGCCACAACGTCCACGGCGCGCCGCTTGGCGGAGATGAGATCACGGCTGCCCGCGACTATCTGGGCTGGGATGCGGCACCATTTGAAGTGCCGGCCGATATCCTTTCGGATTGGCGCACGCTTGGTGCGCGTGGAGCCGGTGTCCGTGCGGCGTGGGAGGCACGTCTCGCCTCGTCGTCGGCGCGCAGTGACTTTGAAGGCCGCATGGCGGGCGTGGCAGATCTCGCATCGCCAGCGCTGGAAGGCTATATCGCAGACCTCGTGGCCACGCCGCAAAAAGTC
Source organism: Chakrabartia sp. (assembly GCA_040398605.1). Classification (GTDB taxonomy): domain Bacteria; phylum Pseudomonadota; class Alphaproteobacteria; order Sphingomonadales; family Sphingomonadaceae; genus Aquisediminimonas. The sequence goes on along the minus strand of JBBATT010000264.1, from coordinate 944 downwards.
GCGACGCGTAAGGCGTCCGAAATGGCGCTTGGCCCGCTGACGGAAAAGCTTCCGCACCTCGTTGGCGGGTCGGCTGACTTGACCGGATCGAATCTCACCAAGACCAAATCAACTGAACCCTTTGGCGCGGCCAACTATGCGGGTCGTCATGTCTATTACGGCATCCGTGAATTCGGCATGGCGGCAGCCATGAACGGTATGGCGCTGCATGGCGGCTTGGTCCCTTATGGTGGCACCTTCCTCGTTTTCTCGGACTATTGCCGCAACGCCATCCGCATGAGCGCGGTGCAGCATGCGCAGGTCGTCTATGTCATGACGCACGATTCCATCGGGCTGGGCGAAGACGGGCCGACCCACCAGCCGGTGGAGCATGTCATGTCGCTGCGCATGATCCCCAATCTCAACGTCTATCGTCCGGCCGACGTGATCGAAACGGCCGAATGCTGGGCATTGTCGCTTGAAACGACAGGCACGCCCTCTGTGCTCGCCCTGTCGCGCCAGAACCTGCCGCAGTTGCGCGGTGCAGGCGATGAAGGCTGGACCAGGGCATCCAACCGCTCGGCAAAGGGCGGCTACCGCCTGAAGGCTGCCGATTCTGCGCGCAAAGTCGTGCTGGTTGCGACCGGTTCCGAAGTCGAAATCGCCGTGAATGTCGCCAAGTCATTGGAAGGGCAGGGGATTGGAGCGGATGTCGTGTCGATGCCGTGCGCGGAGTTGTTTGACGCGCAATCCGCCGCTTATAAGGCCGATATCCTGCCGCGTGACGCGTTGATTGTTTCAATCGAAGCGGGCGTAACGATGGGGTGGGAACGCTATACTGGTCTCGATGGCATCAACATCGGGATCGACCGCTTTGGGGCTTCGGCACCGGCAGACGCACTTTACGACTATTTCGGGCTGACGGTCGATAAGATCGTTCCCCGCATCCTTGAGAAACTTGCCAA
>JBBATT010000263.1:0-3827 GCA_040398605.1 Chakrabartia sp. | reverse complement strand
CGCAAGAACAAGGTGGGTGCATAATGTCCGACACCGATACCCGTCAGTCGCTCGCCGATCTCGGCGATCTCACCAAGGCTGCTGCAGAAGCACCTGCCGCTGCTGAAGCAGTTGCCGCAGACGAAGCCCCTGCCGCTCCGGTCGTTAAGACCCCAACCATGCCGCTTCGCGAACGTGAAGTGGACGCGCTGGGTCGTTCCTATGCAACCGGCCGCCGTAAGGATGCCGTTGCCCGTGTTTGGGTGAAGCCCGGCACCGGCAAGATCACGGTTAATGGCCGCGATCAGGAAGTCTATTTCGCACGTCCCACGCTGCGTCTCGTCATGAACCAAGTGTTCGGCGTTGCCGATCGCGAAGGTCAGTATGACGTCGTTGCAACCGTCAAGGGCGGTGGCCTTTCCGGTCAGGCTGGCGCTGTGAAGCACGGCATCAGCCAGGCGCTGACCAAGCAGGAGCCTGCGCTTCGCTCAGTCGTCAAGGCCGCTGGGTTCCTGACCCGCGACAGCCGTGCTGTTGAACGTAAGAAGTACGGCAAGGCCAAGGCGCGTAAGAGCTTCCAGTTCTCGAAGCGTTAAGCTTTGGCGGGGTCGCACCCGCAAGACGAAACAGAAAAGGGGCTGGCCGCAAGGCTGGCCCCTTTTTGCATCAGCAGCGTTGGCGTTTAGGCTTGTTTGCGGCCCAAGGCATTTACGGCCGATGCCTGCGCATAGGCCTCCATCACGTCCTTTGCCCAGTCCGTCAGATCATATTTGCGGACGCGGCGGTCCGCTGCCCCATGCTCCACTTGCAGAATGTCCGCGGCCACGAGCCGTTTCAAAATCAAGCTGAACGCCGCCGACGACGCGCGCGACGATGCCCGCAATGCAGCGGACGGTGTTGGCCCGCGCTCAAAGAGGCGCAGGATAATCTCGAATTCGGGCGTCACCGCCCGCAGACGGAGCGCCTGTTCGACTTGGGCGAGACCTTCGCTTAATTGACCCATTGCGTGCCCATTTGCCTGGCCCCTTCCGGAGAATGACGGAGGCCGTGTGCCTTTTGATGTGATAACTGCCGCCCAGCCGGTCCTGTTCCATCCCCCACAAGGGCACCCCCAAAGACACCGGAGGACCGAATATCAGCTTCAAGCGCAAACAGGGTGCGCCGGGCGCGCAGCGTAAGATTGAGGTTATGGAGATCGGCCTCCACGGCGTCTGGCCCGCCAGAGACAATGCCGGCGCGCTTCAAACGGCGCAGACGCAGAAAGAAGGTCAGTCTCGACAGGCTGACAGACGCGCGCACCCGCGCTGTGGGACGAACGCCACCAAAATAGAGTGCTGAGATGATCCGCAGATCGTCTGGATCGAGCTTCACGCCCAAGCGCCGCGCAACCGCGCCTGCTGGGCTTATATCATCGAGCATTGCACGGCCTAAATTTGTTTCCAAACCGCCCCATGCGACCCCAACTATGGTCGCGAATAGTCTAAAGTTTGGACCTGTTTGCTGACTGCAACCCTTTTGACGGACGCGCCTTACCCTGCGGTTGAACACCGCTCCGTATTGGACGTTTTTTAGAGAACCCCTGTCGCCAAAATGGTTGTAAAATACCGAAAAAACACAACAATCTCTACCAATCCGGCAAGGCTGCATAGACAGGGGGATGGCGTCTTCTTACCCTTCTACCAAGGCACTGAGGAGAGCAGCATGACGAAGTTTACTATTCTGGTCGGCATGACCGCGACGATGCTGGTGGCAGGATGCGCCGGCCGTGCGCCGCTTCAGCCTGACCGCGCCGTGTTCAGTGTCGATGCAAGCTATCAGCGTAAAAATTACAGCCAGTCGATCGAAACCACGTTCGACCGGACCGTCGCGGTTTTCCGGGAAGCCAATTACAAACTCGACATTGTCGACCGTGCAACCGGACAGATCAGCGGTCGCCGCGGCAAAACCGGTGATAAGGGCGCCAATAACGAAACCGACCTGAGGTTCTCGGCGCTCATTCTGCCAGAGCGCGGCGGCAGCCAGGTTGCACTGCGGATCGTCCAGATCGCAAATCAGGGCATCCCTATGATCTCACAGTCCAAGACGGAGATCGTACTGAACCAGCCCGAACTTTATGCCTATATTTTCAGCCGCATTGAATCCCTGTCCGGCGCACCCAAGGCAACGGATGCCCAGGCAGATTTGGAACCGATGGTAGAGCCGACCCCCGAGCAGTAGGTTGAGGCCAGTGAGGCTGACGTCCGTCAGGCAGGGGACTGTGGATACCGCCGCGCCACATGCTCCATAACGGCGATATGAAGCGGCTGGGTGAAGAGGCAACCATAAGCCTTGCCGGTCGCCCAAACGACGCGGCTTTCAAGGGGTGACAGACCCGGTATTGTGAGCCAGACTAGGGAATTGGGTGAGACGCGATAATGCGTCTCGCACCGAAATCCGCCCGTCGATAAGTCACTGACCAGCACATCGAATTTGCTGAAGCTTTGTTCCCGCAAACTGGCTTGCATGCGAACAGCTACTCGTTCGGCCCGCCGCGGCGCATCGACTTCAAAATCGTCGCCGGTCTGATTAAAGCCTGCCATGATCGTGGCGCCTCCATTCAGAATGGAAGGACCTTACAGCGGTTATGCTTTATAAAGGGTTGACGGCCCGTGGATCACGGACGTCAGTCGCGCAGCTTCTTGCGGTGCGTTTCCAGATCGAGCACGGCATTGTCAGAGCCTTCGGGGAGCAGGCCCATGCGACGCGCCACTTCCTGATAGGCCTCAACTTCTCCGCCCAGATCCCGACGGAAGCGGTCCTTGTCGAGCTTTTCGCCCGACGCCATGTCCCACAGACGGCAGCCATCGGGGCTGATTTCGTCTGCAAGGATGATGCGGGCATAATCATTTTCCCACAAACGTCCAAATTCAAGCTTGAAGTCGACCAGACGGATGCCGATGCCTGCGAACATGCCAGCCATGAAGTCATTAATGCGGATGGCCATGTCGGCAATGTCGTGCAGCTCTTCTGGGCTCGCCCAGCCGAAGCAGGCGATGTGCTCTTCGGTGATCAGCGGATCGCCCAGCGCGTCGTCCTTGTAATAATATTCAAGGATCGTGCGGCTCAGCGGCGTGCCTTCTTCAATGCCATAGCGCTTCGACAGCGACCCTGCGGCCACGTTACGAACGACGACTTCGATCGGGACGATTTCAACCTGACGAACAAGCTGTTCGCGCATGTTGAGGCGTTTGATGAAGTGGGTCGGGATGCCGATGTTTCCAAGCAGCGTGAACACATGCTCCGAAATGCGGTTGTTGATGACGCCCTTGCCGTTGATCGTGCCCTTTTTCTGGGCATTGAACGCGGTCGCATCATCCTTGAAATATTGGATGAGCGTTCCCGGTTCCGGGCCTTCGTAAAGGATCTTGGCTTTGCCTTCGTAAATCTGGCGGCGACGGGTCATTCGGCAATCCTGACTTCGATCTAAAGCGCGAAACCCCGGCGGGCGGGACGATCAGTCCGCGCTGTTGCCGGGGCGCCTCCCCCTCTTAGCGCATGCCACCCTCAAGGGCAACGTTGCGCTGTGCCGCAAACCGCCATTCCATTCAGCACTGTGAAACAACCCATTGATTAGAAAGTTGGTTAAGCAGGCGCATCGAGCGTCGTGGACACACTTTTAGGAGACAATCTGTGAAAAAGACTTTGCTGATCGCCGGTATTGCGACCCTCACCACAGCGCCCCTTATTGCGCAGGGGATGATGGGCCATGAAGGCCATGACATGAAGCCGCGTGAACCAATGACGCGCGTCGATGTTCAGGCGCAGGTAAAAGCCCATTTTGCTGAGATGGATGCCAATCAGGATGGTGC
>JBBATT010000262.1:0-3836 GCA_040398605.1 Chakrabartia sp. | reverse complement strand
CCAATCTCAAAGGGGGAGCCGGGGGCGGTGACTTTCGCAAAGACGGGGTCGATGACGCTCATGCCTTTGCCGCAACCTCCTTGGCCCAACGATAATCCTGCTTGCCGGCGGGTGATCGCTTGACGGCATCCACCCATATGACGGCCTTGGGCAGTTTATACCCGGCAAGCCGCTCGGTCAGAAAGGCTTTCAGCGCAATATCATCGGGCTTGTCCTGCCCTGCGCGAGGGGAAACAATGCCAATCACGCGTTCGCCCCAACGATCGTCCTTTTGTCCGGCCACGACGGCGTCCAAGATAGCAGGGTGCGCGCGCAGCACTTCTTCGACTTCCTCAGGGAAAACCTTCTCACCGCCCGTGTTGATGCAGGTTGATCCGCGCCCGAACATGGTGATCTTTTCATCGGCATCCAGACGGCCGCTGTCACCACTGACCGCCCAAAGTTTGCCGTCGATCATCTTGAAGGTTTCAGCTGTCTTCAACGGGTCGCCGAAATAGCCGACGGGTGTGTTGCCCGTGCGCGCAATCAGGCCCGTCTCCCCAACCTCTGCAAAGCGGTCGTCTAGGACGACTTTCTGGCTGTCGTTCGCGGGCAGGCGCATCACGCCTTCCGCGCTCGGTTCTGCCATGCCGGATATGCCGGTTTCCGATGTGCCCATGCCGTCGGTAATCGAGGCGGTTGGAACAAGGGCTTTCAGATCATCCTTCACATGCTGTGAAAAGACGGCCCCACCCGACCCCAGATTGACCACGGTCTGCAAATTCCAGCGGCCGGGGTTGGCCTTCAGGGTGTCGCGCAGCGGAATCGCCATGGCATCGCCGACGAATTGCAGCAGGTTCGCGCCCTCACGTTCGGCCATGTCGAAGATGTGTTCGGGCTGGAAGGCTTTGTTCTCATCAAGGATGATCGTGAGGCCATTGAGGATCGCAGACCAGGTGGCCCAAATGGCGGCACCGTGCATCAGCGGGGCGAGCGGCATCATCTTCAGCGGATACCCGTTTGCGGCGCGGTCTGCGATGTCTTCCGGTACAACGACGGGCCCTGCCGGATTGAAATAGCCCGCTCCCCCGGCGCACGCGAACAGGAAAGCGCGGTGCGGCCACATGACGCCCTTGGGCATGCCCGTCGTGCCGCCGGTGTAGGTGAGGAGAATATCCTCCTCATGCCGTTCATAAGGACCGGCGGGGTCCGTCTTCAGCAGGTCCTCATAGGCCAGTGAACCAGTGATGTCGGCTCCAGACCCATCGTCAACGGCCACGCTGACTTTCAGCGTCGGGACATCGCCGCGCACCTCGCGGACCACGTCTGAAAATTCGGCCCCGTGGAGGATCGCCGCACTTTCGGCATTGGCAAAAAGGTAACGCAACTCGTCCGCGCGGTAGCGATAGTTGACGTTATACGGCACCGCACCCAGCTTCACCGCTGCGATAAAGCCTTCCAGATAGGCAGGCGCGTTCATCAGATAGAGGCCGACTGTATCGCCGCGTTTTACACCATGGGCGGCAAGGCCTGCCGCCAGTCGCTCGGCCCGCTCATTCAGCTCGGCATAGGTCAGCGTGGCGCTGGCGGCGCGGATGGCAATGCGGTCCGGCACAGTCGCCGCCACCGTCTCGAACAGGTCGGCAAGATGAAACTGCTTGGCCATCAGGATCAATAAACCGCGGCTGCGTTCTTCGTTCGCGGGTTGCCCAACATGTCTCGGTAAGACGGGCGGTCTTGACCTCGATCCGTAATGCCCAGCGTCTTGGCGATTTCTGCGCCGATCAGCGTTTCGCCGGACAACTCGTCGCGATTAGGCGCCTTGGAAATGGCGTCGAGGATGTGGCCGGTGAATTCCGGGTTCTCGGCAACCGACATGAAGCCTTCATATTGTTCCGGGTTCACTTCCTTGGCGATCATCGCACGCTCAGTGATTTGTGGGCCAAGCCAGATCGACACCGCGACGACGCCGGAGCCACGCAGGTCATGTTCCATGTCGTGCGCCAGCTTGTCGATGCCGGCCTTTTGCGCGCCATAAGCGGGGCCATGCATGTAGCAGGTCGCGCCGAAGGAGGATGTGAACGCGATAAGGCCGGATTTTTGGGGCACCATCATCCGGGCGGCATGCCAGCTGGCGACATAGGAAGAGCGCAAGCCCACATCGAGAATGTATTGTGCTGCCAATTCCTTTTCCCAGAATGGTTTTTTCTCAATTAACTGCGGATGCATATAGGCGGCGTTGTTGACGAGGATATCGAGCCGGCCCTGTTCATCAGCGATTTGTTCAAAGACACGGGCGACTTGCGCGTCATCGGCATGGTCGCACGCCACGGCGATGCCCTTGCCACCGCGTTCCGTGATGAGTGCGGCTGTTTCGCCGATCGTGCCGGGCAGGGGGGAACCATCCCAGCCTTTGGCCGCGCTCGATTCAACCGACCGACCAGTGACATAGACGGTGTAGCCAAGCTCGCCCAAACCACGCGCTACGCCGGCACCAGCGCCACGGCTTCCGCCTGTGACGAGAGCTACTTTAGTGTCTGCCATCTCAACCCTCTCCGATTCGACGCACATTGTCTCTTATCACATCAATTACCCTAGATTTGCGAATTGAAAAGGGGTATATTTTACGCAAAATCAGGAGAGACATGCATTATGGACGACATTCCCTATCTCGCGCGCGGGGTTAATTTACTCGGCACGGATTCCAGTGTTTTGGTCTCCTCTTCCAAATATCTCAACCACCCGAAGCTGCGGGAATGGATCGCCTTCATCGCGCTGAAGAAGAATGGCACGGATTTCCCGCCCGCAGCGGAAATGCACCAGCTGCTGACCTTCATCGATGAGCTGCGTGATTTTGATCATATCGAACATATGATCACTGAGGAGCGCAAGGTGAACCCGCGCTTCGATGCATGGTTCAATGAATGGTACGTCTCCAACTACAAGGTCGAAGACCTCAAGGATTGCGCGCCCGGCACGGTCGGCGGCATCTACTATAAGACCGCGACTGAGGGGAATTACGACATCCAGATCGTGCCTGATTATAAGCCGAAGACGCAGTGGCAGTTCTATTCGCTACGCTCCGGCCAGACGCATGATTATGAGCATATTCTGACGGGCGGTGGCTTCAATTATATGGGGGAACTCATCCCCTATTGGTTCCGCCTCGCCACGATCCACACGCATATTCAGAATAAGGAACTGGCAGGCGAAATGTCCGTTCTCTCAATCTTCGGGACGATGCGCTACGTCATCCGGACGATGCTGCATTATCCGCAGATCTGGGAAACGGCGCTCGACTGCATTCAGCAGGGCATCCGCATCGGGCGCGAGTCCGACCCGTTCTGGATGGCGAAGATGGAAGACGTCTGGCACACGCCCTTGGAAGAGGCGCGGGCGAAGCTCGGCATCCGCGGGGCTGCTGATCTTGAAACCCAGAAGGAAGGTGACTTCTGGATGGGCCTACGCAAAACCCTATAGCGCAACTGGAAAACGCATGAGCCGCTGGGCAATGCTCTTTGCAGCAGGGTCCAGCCGCTGGCTTGCATTCAGCCCGCCGGGCAGCGCACCCTCCATCACGATGTTGAAGGCGTGACAGCCGGGGACATCGTATAGCGTCACACGGAAGTCGCCGAGATCAGGCAACCAGTCGCGTAATGCAGCCTGCGTCATCGCTGCGCGCAGGGCGCCCAGATTCTCGGGTTTGCGGGCAATGACGCCGACATTGATGGTCTCGCCCTTCTCTCCGCTGCGGGCAAAGGCCAGCTGCTCCAGCGTGGCAACCCCGCCCGCCGACGTCGCTTCGGGCGCCACCGGTCTGACAATCATGTCGGACGAAAGAACGCGCGTGGTCTCAT
>JBBATT010000261.1:0-3844 GCA_040398605.1 Chakrabartia sp. | reverse complement strand
GGCCTTCAACATCGGCCTGACCTGGCACGTTGAGGCGCGGGCATCCAAAGAACTGGCCAACGCCGGTGTCACCAATACTCTGGTCGTCGCCAGCCCGCCGCCGGTCATGTTCTGGAAGCGGGATGTCTTCTGGCGCGACGGGCAGGTTATGGGCGGCGGACAGTATGACCTTTTCAGCGGACTGACGATGTCACCCAAGCGGACAAAGCTCGGCATGGACGACCCGCGCATCGCCAAGGTCGAAGCCGAAAGGGCGGATGTTTCCGCCTTCCTGTTCTGGTCCCGAATGCCCTTCTTGGTTTCCGAAGACGGTGTTGTCCGCATTAGCGACCAGCGGTTCGACAACCCAGTCACAAGGGACAGGTTCACCGTCCCGATCGATTGATCTAAAGGACTTTTCTTATGAATAGTCCTTCCATTCTCTGGTTCCGCCAGGACCTTCGTTTGCATGATCAGGCTGCCCTTGTCGCGGCTGCGGGAGAGGGGGCGTTTGTTCCCGTCTATATCCTCGACGATGACGCACCGGGGGATCGCCTTATGGGTGGCGCGCAACGCTGGTGGCTGCATCATTCGCTCGAGAGGCTAAAAACGGCATTGCCAGGGCTGGTGTTGCTGCGGGGCAATTGCATGGCCGAACTTGCAAAGCTTGCGGCGGAACTTGGCACAACCCGTATCCACGCCATCCGTCATTATGAACCGTGGTGGCGCGCCGCCGAGAGCGAGATCGCTTCTGAGTTTGATCTTGTACTGCATGGCGGCAATCACCTTGCCCACCCCGAGACGATCCTGACTGGCGCAGGCACGCGTTATAAGGTGTTCACACCCTGGTGGCGTGCGCTGCTTGAGAAAATGCCACCTGCAAAGCCGCTGCCCGTGCCGGATCTTTCGGGTGCCGTGTCTGGGATTGCATCAGACAGTCTGGAAGACTGGCAATTGCTGCCGACCAAGCCGGATTGGACCGGTGGCTTTAACGATTGGACGCCGGGGGAAGAGGGCGCACGTGAGGCGCTCAAGGCGTTTCTGCCGAAACTGCGGGGGTATGACACCGACCGCAACCTTCCCGCAGTTGAAGGTGTGTCACGTCTGTCCCCCCATCTGCATTTCGGAGAAATTAGCCCAGCGACCGTCTGGCACTTTGCCGCGCGGGAAGCTGGCAAAGAGGCTGAGCCATTTCTGCGAGAGATCGGCTGGCGGGATTATGCGACCAATTTGATCGATCAGTTTCCGGACTATCCGCACCAAAACGGCAGAGCGGCCTATGACGGCTTCCCTTGGCGCAGCGGGCCAGAGGTGGACCGGGACTTTGCGGCCTGGACCAAAGGGCGGACGGGCTATCCCATCGTCGATGCCGGCATGCGGGAGCTTTGGGCCACGGGTTTCATGCACAACCGCGTGCGGATGATTGCAGCGTCCTTCCTCATCAAGCACCTCTTGATTGACTGGCGCCGAGGCGAGCGCTGGTTTTGGGACACGCTGCTCGATGCGGACTATGGCGCCAACGGTTCCAATTGGCAGTGGGTGGCGGGAACGGGTGTTGATGCGCCGATGTTCTCCCGCATCATGGCGCCCTTGTCGCAGTCCGAGAAGTTTAACGCGGCGGAATATATCCGCAAATGGGTGCCTGAGCTTGGGGGCTTGTCAGACCCCTATGTGCATGACCCGGACGAGTATGGTGTAAGGCCACGCGCCTATCCCGCGAAGATCATCGGCCACCGTGCCGCGCGGGAACGAGCCTTGGAAGGCATGCGGGTCACGCGCGCGGAGGGTGTACGGTCCGACGAGGATTGAAAAATTGCCTTGGCGAAGCCGCACTTTGCCGTAACATCGGCATCTAAGCGGCTCAAAGCCACAAAAATGACATAGGGGAGAGTGCAATGCGGAAATGGGTCTTGGGCGGTGTTGCCGCAATTGTTCTGGCAGGGGGCGCTTTTTGGGCCACGGCTGATCGCGACACGCGCAACCTGATTGCCCATTTGCCTACCAACCGGGACGTTCTGTTCTGGTCAGAACCGCAACGTGATGCGGCCTTCCGCGCGCTTGATGCGCTGCCTATTTTGGCCAAGGCGTCGACGGTAGTAGCTGGCGGTCCGGTCAAACCGCTGCCGCAGGGCAGCAAGCTGAACATCAATTTTGACATGACGGGCTACATGAAGGCCCAGCGCACGGCGGCCTTGGTCATCGTCCAAAACGGCCAGCTTCGCGGTGAATATTATGGCCTCGATTTCACCAAAGATGGCAAATGGACGAGCTTTTCCGTCGCTAAATCACTGACCTCAACGATGGTTGGTGCAGCGCTAAAGGATGGCGCCATCAAGAGCCTAGAAGACAAGGTTTCGGCCTATATCCCGGATCTGAAAGGGTCCGCTTATGAAGATGTGACCGTGCGGCAGCTCCTCACCATGACGTCAGGCGTCCGGTGGAATGAGGATTATCAGGACCCCAAGTCAGACGTTGCGCTGTTCAATGAACACAAGCCGACGCCCGGCATGGACGCGACCGTCAGCTATATGCGCTCGCTTCCGCGCGAAGCGCCTGCGGGTAGCAAGTGGGTTTATAAAACGGGTGAAACCAATCTGATCGGCGTGCTTGTTTCCAGTGCGACCAAGAAGCCACTGGCGCAGTATCTTAGCGAGAAGGTCTGGAAGCCCTACGGCATGGAACGCGACGCAACTTGGTTGTTGGGCTCCACCGGACATGAAATCTCCGGCTGCTGTTTCCAGGCGGCAACCCGCGACATGGCCCGGTTTGGCATGTTCATTCTCGATGGCGGCATGATCGGCGGAAAGCCTGTCCTGCCAGAGGGATGGCTGGCGCAGGCCACCGTCAAGCAGGCTGATATTGGTGCACCGGGCCATGGTTATGGGTTCCAGTGGTGGACCTATGATGATGGCAGTTTTGCAGCGCAGGGCATCTTTGGACAGGGGATCTTTATCGATCCCAAGCGTCGTCTTGTGATTGCCAGCAACGGCAATTGGCCCAAAGCGACGGTCGACGCGTTAGAAGCGGAGCGCGATAAGTTTTACCGAGCCGCCCAAGCCGCTGTCGATGCGGAGGCTCAGCGGTAACGGGAGTTTTGGTTCCAGCGCGATGCCAATATTAGGCTAATTTGGAGAGGGGCTGGTCAAGCCGACGGGTTAACGCGTTCGCGGTGGACCGAGTCAAAGCCCGTCTCCACCAAGCGCGCGATCGCCTGTCCGACGGCTGCCGGTGGTTGGATCGTGGCGGGGTCTTCTCCCGGATAGGCTTTTTCCCGCATCTTGGTAGCCGTCGCACCCGGATCTATGATGGCGACCTTGATGCGCCCAACATTGCGGTTTTCTTCTGCATAGGCCGACAACATCACTTCGAATGCTGCCTTTGACGCACCATAAACGCCCCAGAAAGCCCGGGGCCGCGCCGCAACGCTTGAGGTGACGCCGATAAGCTGCGGCGTCTCGCTCTTGCGCAAAAGCGCGTCGAATGCAGCCAGCATCGCTTGCTGGGCGCTGACGTTTAGGGTGAAGACCTCTGCAAACTCACGGGCATCCGCATGCTGCAGAGGGCTGAGGGTGCCAAGCATCGCGGCGTTGAGTACAAGCGTGTCGATCTTGCCCCAACGTGCATGGACCGCCTCTGCCAACCGCCCAATGGCGTCGGCATCCTTTAGGTCCAGAGGCGCAATTGTCGCACTTCCGCCGTCATTGTGGATGCGATCCTCGACTGCTTCTAGGCTATCGACCGTACGGGCTGTCAGGATAACATGCGCGCCAGCGGCTGCCAGTGCTTCGGCAGTTGCGGCCCCAATGCCTCGACTTGCTCCAGTAACAAGGGCGATCCGGCCCTTTAGCGGCTTCTCCGTCATACC
>JBBATT010000260.1:0-3873 GCA_040398605.1 Chakrabartia sp. | reverse complement strand
CCAAGGCTTCCCTTGTCACGCGGGTTGTCAGTTTTGACCCCGCACGTGCGCGCCCATTTTCGGCGCGTCCGCGCACGTATTGAAAGATTATAATGACACAGTTTTCCGAACTTGGCCTTGCCAAGCCGCTTCTCGCTGCTTTGCACGCCAAAGGTTATACGTCGGCCACGCCTATTCAGGCACAGGCCATCCCACCGCTGCTTCAGGGGCGCGACCTTTGCGGGATCGCACAGACCGGTACCGGTAAGACAGCAGCCTTCGCGCTGCCGTCGATCCAGTTCCTGATGGAAAATCCAAAGCCGCGCACGCCGCTCACCTGCCGCATGCTCGTTCTTTCGCCAACACGCGAACTGGCAGCGCAGATTGCCCAGTCCTTCCGCGACTATGGCAAGCAGACCCAAATCCGCATTGAAACCGTCTTTGGCGGTGTCCCCATCGGCAAGCAGATCAAGGCCTTGAGCCCGGGCATCGACGTTCTTGTGGCGACGCCGGGCCGTTTGCTTGACTTGATTGACCAGCGCGCCTTGTCACTCCGCAATGTGGAAATCTTCGTCCTCGACGAAGCGGACCAGATGCTTGACCTCGGCTTCATCCATGCCCTGAAGCGCATTGACACGCTGCTTCCCAAGCAGCGCCAGTCGCTGTTCTTCTCGGCCACGATGCCAAAGACCATTGCAGACCTTGGCAGCCGTTTCTTGAAGGACCCCGTCCGCGTGTCCGTCGCCCCGCAGGCGACGACGGCTGAGCGTATCCGTCAGTTCGTCACCTTCTGCACCCAGCGTGAAAAGCAGGCCTTGCTCACGATCCGCTTGCAGGAAGAAGAAATTGACCGCGCGCTCGTCTTCACGCGCACCAAACACGGGGCTGACCGCGTCGTAAAGAACCTCATCGCCGCTGGCATCCCTTGCGCCGCCATCCATGGCAATAAGAGCCAGGGGCAGCGCACGGCAGCGCTGCAGGCCTTCCGCAAGGGCGATGTCCGTATTCTCGTCGCGACCGACATTGCCGCGCGCGGCATCGACGTTTCGGGCGTCAGCCACGTGTTTAACTTTGAGCTGCCCAATGTCCCGGAACAATATGTGCACCGCATCGGCCGTACGGCGCGTGCGGGCGCGGAAGGCATCGCCATCAGCTTTGTTGATGGGGAAGAACGTGGTTGGCTCAAGCAGATTGAGCGCCTGACCCGCGTTCAGCTGGAACAGGTGCCCCTGCCCGCCAACTTTGAAGAAGCAGCGGCCAAGCTGCCTAAGCCTGCGGCGACGCCCGCTGGCGAAGGCCGCGACCGGAGCGACGGTTTCCGTTCACGCAACAACGGCGCTGGCGATGGCCGCCGCCGCGACAGCAATGGCGGCGGCGGAGCTCGTGCCGATGGCGATCAGCCGCGCCGCCGATTCAACACGCGTAAGCCTTCCGGCGTCGGTGCCCATAAGGGTGCCGTCCGCAAGGCGCGCTAATCAACCAGCTTTGATCCGCCCTGCATAGCTCTTGCGCAATTTGGCAAGCTTGGGGGGGATCACGGCGAGGCAATAGGGGTTTCGCTGCCCCTCGCCTTTCCAATAGTCCTGATGATAATCTTCTGCCGGATACCAGATCGTGGCCGCCTCTAGGGTGGTCACGATCGGGGCCGGCCAATCCGGCTGCGCACGCACGATTGCGGCCTGCGCTTCTGATTGTTGCGCGTCATCTAGCGGGAAGATGGCCGACCGGTATTGGGTCCCGATATCATTGCCCTGACGGTTCAACTGCGTGGGATCGTGCGTTGCAAAGAAGATGTCGAGCAAATCCCCATAGCTGAGCAACGCGGGGTCGAACGTGACGCGCAGTCCCTCTGCATGGCCGGTATCCCCGCCACAGACCTGTTTGTAAGTCGGATCGGGAACATGACCGCCGATATAGCCGCTCTCCAGCTTCTCAACGCCAATCAGATCCTGAAACACCGCCTCCACACACCAGAAGCAACCTCCGGCAAAAATCGCGGTCTCGGTCATGCGCTATCTCCTTTGCCCTTCAGATAGGCATTGATCGCCAAAGGGAAAAGGGTCGGCAGCAATTCTCTTTCGCACAAAGAAAAAGGGCGGCCCGAAGACCGCCCTTCTCTATAGCTTGACCGTAGCCTTAAAAGACTAGGGGCTCTTCGGGCTGTTGCTGCCATCCGATGCGATCAAGATGCCAGCGACAACAGCCGCAGCAGCGAGAAACGCGATCAGGATGCTACCACCGAGCTTGCTCTCGTCCTTCTGCACCGAAGCAGCACGGACTGGAGCGGACGCACGGACCGACAAAGCCTGGGCAGCCGGAGCGGCCGAAGCGATGGTCGGAACAGCGACCATGGCGATTGCAGCTGCAACCGTAGTGATCTTGTTACGCAGGTTCATAGGGGGCTCCCTTTTTTTGTTACACCGTAGTCGGGTCCCCCTTCGCACCAAACTGGCTGTTAATCAAGACAAAAAGTTTAAAAGCGAAGAATTGCCAACGGCTTTTCTATAGGTCGTCAATCTTCAAAAAATGCCTAAAATCCGGTGTTTATTGGCCATTTTCTGTGGTTATTCCATCAAAACGCGAATAGAAACGCGTTAACAAAACCTACCAAAATGATGGTTAATTTTCATTTACCGTGATGAAGCGCTCCCTCTATCCCCGACGAGAGTTGGATAAGCCCATGAAACGACGGGACTTTACGATGAAGCAGACCTTAGCCCGAATCACCTGACCGGCTTTGCGCGACAAAGTCTGCAGGACGCTCGGGAAGTATAGATGCAAGGATAGTGCGCTTTTTCGGGACCAGTGGGATAGGACCGGTTCTTACATGGGAATGCTGGGCTTTGCAGGGCGGCGCATAGCGCCAGATCACCGCGCGTTGAGATGTCATTATATGACTGGCTGGGGCGGCAGGATTCGAACCTGCGAATGCCGATACCAAAAACCGGTGCCTTACCACTTGGCGACGCCCCAGCAGAGAGCGGACGGTCCCTATAGCGGGCGCGCGTCTGATTTCAATGCGTCAATCGAGGCGCATCACCCAATCATGTGGATCAGGCAAAATGCCGCGCTGAATGCCGACCAAACGGTCCTTCAAACGCTGCGTTGCCTGCCCGGGGCCACCTGCGCCCACCGTGAACGATCCTGACGGGCTTGAGACGCGGCCAATGGGCGTCACGACCGCTGCAGTCCCGCAGGCGAAAGCTTCGACGAGCCGCCCGCTCTTGGCGTCAGCTTCCCACTGATCAATGGCATAAGGCTCTTCCCGAACGGTCAGGCCGGCCTCTCGCGCCAAGGTGAGCAGCGAATTGCGGGTGATGCCGGGAAGGATCGTCCCAGACAACGGTGGCGTCTGCAGCGAGCCATCTTCAAAGACGAAAAAGATATTCATGCCGCCAAGTTCTTCGATCCAGCGATTTTCTGCCGCGTCGAGGAACACAACCTGATCATGACCCTGCTTGATGGCTTCCGCCTGTGCCACAAGGCTGGAGGCGTAATTGCCACCGCACTTGGCCGCACCCGTTCCACCCGGAGCCGCGCGGCTATAGTCTTGCGATACCCAAAGCGACACAGCAGGTGCCCCGCTCTTGAAATATCCGCCCGCCGACGAAGCAATGACCATGTAGATATATTCGGACGATGGCTTCACGCCAAGGAAGACTTCGCTCGCGATCATGAAGGGACGAAGATAGATCGACCCGCCTTCCACATCGGGGAACCATGCACGGTCAATGTCCGCCAACAGGCGGCAGGATTCGATGAACAGCTCTTCGGGGAGTTCCGCCATCGCCATCCGCCGGGCAGACGCGTTGAAGCGCTGCGCATTAGCATCCGGGCGGAACAGCGCCATGGCGCCATCTTCCAGGCGATAGGCCTTCAACCCTTCAAAAATTT
>JBBATT010000259.1:0-3899 GCA_040398605.1 Chakrabartia sp. | reverse complement strand
TCCTTGATGGCCACTGCGACGCAGACGATATCGCCCGCTTCCTGACCGACATGTCGGTGCGCGATGAGAGCGCAACGGAGATCGCTGCTGCCGTTCAAGCGATGCGGGCACGGATGATCCCGGTCAAAGCGCCCGCAGGGGCCATCGACGTGTGCGGCACAGGGGGAGACGGCGCACATTCGCTCAACATCTCCACAGCCGTCGCCATTGTTGTCGCGGCCTGTGAAGTGCCTGTGGCCAAGCATGGCAATCGGGCGGCATCGTCCAAGGCGGGGGCCGCCGACACGCTGGAGGCGCTGGGCCTCAACCTCGACCGCGCGTCTGAACAGGCAGAGGCCACGCTCAATGATCTCGGCCTATGCTTCTTGTTCGCGCAAAAGCATCACCCGGCTCTCGCGCCATTGGCCCCAATCCGCAAAGCGCTCGGTCGTCGGACAGTGTTCAACCTGACCGGCCCCCTCGCCAATCCGGCAAGCGTGACGCGCCAGCTGATTGGCATTGCGCGGCCTGATTTCTTGCCCGTCTATGCTGAATCGGTGTCTCAATTGGGTTTTGACAACGTGATGCTTGTCTCCGGTGACGAGCCGCTCGATGAGATTTCCGTGTGCGGACCAAGCACCTGCCTGACGGTCAGCGACCCCACAGCCGCTCATGCTGAGCTTGTCGAAGCATCGTCCTTGGCTTTGGCGAACAGGAAGAACAGTGCTTCGACAAGCTCAGCACAAACGGGCTTTGTGCGGATTGCCCCCGAGGACATTGGCCTTCCCCGCCATACGCCAGATGCCCTGCGCGGGGGCGATGCGGCCTATAATGCCGATGCGCTGCGCCGCCTGCTCGGGGGCGAAACGGGTGCCTATCGGGATGCCGTGCTGATCAATGCTGCTGCCGCGCTGATGGTCGCAGGCCATGCGGACGATTGGGCGTCGGGCATGGAAGAAGCCGCTGAGGCCATCGACAAAGGCCTTGCCAAGGCGCTGCTGGACTGCTGGATCGCTTACAAATGAACAAGCTCGATGAAATCTGCGCCACCAAGCGCGACGAAGTGTCGGCACGTAAGAAGGCCGTCTCACTCGCTGATCTTCAAGCCATGGCTGGTGCGCAGACACCGCCGCGTGGCTTTCGCGCCGCGCTTGATGCCAAGGCGGCGACCGGTTTTGGCCTGATTGCCGAGATCAAGAAGGCCAGCCCCTCCAAAGGCTTGATCCGCGCCGATTTTGATCCGCCAGCCCATGCCCAAGCCTATCAGGCCGGTGGGGCGGCGTGCCTCTCCGTGCTCACAGATGCGCCCTATTTTCAGGGGCATGAGGACTATCTGATCGCCGCGCGTGCCGCCTGTGCGTTGCCGGTGCTGCGCAAGGACTTCATGGTCGATCCCTGGCAGGTGCTGGAGGCGCGCGCGATTGGGGCGGATGCGATCCTCGTCATCATGGCCGCGCTCGACGATGCGCTTGCTGCCGAAATTGAAGAGACAGCACTTTCGCTCGGCATGGACGTGCTGGTCGAGACACATGACGCCGAAGAATTTGACCGCGCGTTGAAGCTGCGCTCTCGCCTCATCGGGGTCAACAACCGCAACCTCAAGGACTTCACCGTCGATTTCGCGCGCACTTACGAGTTGGTGGATCGCGCGCCCGAAGGCTGCACCTTCATTGCAGAAAGCGGGCTGGGCAGCCATGCGGACCTGCTCGCCATGTCCGAACACGGTGTGCGTTGCTTCCTTGTCGGGGAAAGCTTGATGCGACAAGCTGATGTCGAAGCCGCAACACGCACTCTCCTGACCGGCGCATGAGCAAGCTGACGCATCTCGACGACGCGGGCGCCGCGCACATGGTCGATGTCGGCGCCAAGGCGACCACAGCGCGCGAAGCAATTGCCGAAGGGCGCATCTCCATGTCCGCCGAAGCCTTATCTGCGATCCGGGATGGGACGGCAAAGAAGGGCGATGTTCTGGCTGTCGCCCGCGTCGCAGGCATTATGGCCGCCAAGAATACGAGCGACCTCATCCCGCTTTGCCATCCCATTGCGCTGAGTTCGGCAACGGTCGATTTTGATTTTGAAGATAATTGCATCCGAGTCACGGCCACCGCCCGCACCGCTGGACAAACCGGTGTTGAGATGGAAGCGCTCGCCGCTACGTCGGTCGCTCTGCTGACGCTCTACGACATGGCCAAGGCGCTCGATAAAGCGATGGTCATGTCCGGCATTAGGCTACTTGCCAAATCGGGTGGACGCTCCGGCGATTGGCGCGCCCAGCCGTGATCGTGCTGGAAGACGCGCAACGCCGCCTTCTTGCGCTGGCGACACCAGTGCCTGCCGAAACCATCCCCCTGCACACCGCCGCAGGCCGTTATGCCGCCGCAGACATCATCGCCAAGCGGACCCAACCCGTGCGCGACCTCTCCGCCATGGATGGCTATGCCGTGCGCTTTGCAGATGGCACGGGGCCATGGCGGCTGATCGGGCAATCGGCGGCAGGTGCGGCGTTTGGCGGATCAATTGGCCCGGGCGACACCGTCCGCATCTTTACCGGCGCCGCTCTTCCCCAAGGGGCCGACACCGTCATCATGCAGGAAGATGTGCGGGCAGAGGGCGACATCATCCACCTTGCCGCGCCGCTTGATCTGGTTTCCGGACGTCACGTCCGCAAGACCGGCGAAGACTTTGCCACTGGTGACCTGCTTGTCTCGGCAGGAGACCAACTGACACCCGCCCGCATCGCACTTGCCGCCATGGGTGGCCATGGCAGCGTGTCCGTGCGCCGTCCTATCCGAGTTGCGATCCTCTCAACAGGGGATGAATTGGTACGGCCAGGTGCCCCCGTGTCCGACGACCAGATCCCAGCTTCCAATTCCGTGATGCTGCACGCGCTGCTGTCTGCCCCCGCCTGCGTAACCACTGACCATGGCATTGTGCGCGATGATCTTGCAACACTGACCGCCGTCTTTGCGTCTCTCGCTGACGCCGATATCATTCTTTCTACCGGTGGCGCATCAGTGGGCGATCATGACCATGTAAAGCCCGCGCTCGAGGGCGCAGGCGCGCAGATCGACTTCTGGAAAATCGCCATGCGGCCGGGAAAACCTTTGATGGCGGGTCAACTCGGCAAGGCACTGGTGCTGGGCTTGCCGGGCAACCCGGTCTCCGCCTTTGTCACCGCCATTCTGTTCGCGCAGCCGTTGATCGCCGCCCTGTGCGGCGCGCCCGAACCAATGCCAATGCGGCAAAAGGCCATCCTCGGCAGCGCCCTGCCGCCGGTCGCCAAACGCACCGATCACATCCGCGCGATCCTCGCCGATGGACGGGCCACGCCTATCGGCTTGAATGACTCCGCTGCCCTGCGCGCTTTGGCCCGCGCCAACGCGCTGATCGTCCGTCCATCCGGCAGTCCGCCAGCGCAAGCAGGTGACGACGTCGACATCATCAAGATCGCTTGACGCGACCCCAAATGTTTCCTACACGTTCCGCGTTCGTTCCTTAGCGGAGGTGTGAGATGCTCACGCGTAAACAGCATGAACTGGTGTGTTTCATCTATGATCGACTTGCCGATACTGGCGTGTCGCCCTCATTTGAGGAAATGAAGGAAGCCTTGGACCTCAAGTCCAAGTCCGGGGTTCACCGGTTGATCTCCGCGCTGGAGGAACGTGGCTTCATCCGTCGCCTTGCCAACCGCGCGCGGGCTCTGGAAGTCGTGAAGATGCCGGAACGCGGCGACGCGCCAAAGGCTGTCACGACAAGCAACGTTGTCGAATTGCCCAAGCGAGAGGCCCCTGCCCCTTCGCCTGCCAATGACGTGCTGGAAATTCCTTTGCACGGCAGGATTGCCGCCGGTCTTCCCATCGAAGCACTGGAAGGCCAGACATCTCTCTCCGTGCCTGCCGCCTTGCTTGGTCCGGGCGAAC
>JBBATT010000258.1:0-3907 GCA_040398605.1 Chakrabartia sp. | reverse complement strand
CTGTGCCTCGTGCAATCGCGTGCGGGTGTCTGCATCGGGAAAGCTCTATATGTGCCTTGGCCATGAAGATCATGTGGATTTGCGGGGCGCCCTGCGTGGGGATGATCCTTATATGATGGATAGACTGCTTGATGAGGCCATCGGCGCCAAACCGGAGCGCCACCATTTTGACCTCGGCTTTGCTGCCACGCAGCGCCATATGAGTGTGACGGGCGGATGAAGCGCGCGCTCCTCGTCTCGCCGACCGCACCGGCACAGGAAGCGGCTGAGCAGCTTCGCAACGCCTATGACTGGGCAGACTTAAGAGAAGCGGACATGATCGTCGCGCTCGGCGGTGACGGCTTCATGCTGCAAACCCTGCACGGCATGCTGGGGCGCAAACGCATCGTGCCCGTGTTCGGTATGAACTTGGGCACCGTCGGCTTCCTCATGAACGAGTGGCGGGTTGAAGCGCTTGAAGAACGCCTTGCAAAGGCGAAATCCTTCCATATCTGCCCGCTGCGCATGGAGGCCGAGACCGTTGATGGAGAGCAGGTCTCCAGCCCCGCCATCAACGAAGTGTCCCTGCTGCGTGAAACCCGCCAGACGGCAAAGCTGGAAGTGGAAGTGAACGGACGTGTGGTTCTGGATGAATTGGTCTGCGACGGAGTCCTTGTCGCCACGCCCACCGGGTCAACCGCGTATAATCTCTCTGCCCAAGGCCCGATCCTTCCGCTCGATTCTCCACTGCTCGCGCTGACGCCGATCAGCCCATTTCGCCCCCGTCGCTGGCGGGGTGCCATCTTGCCAGACAATGCGACACTTCAGTTCCGCGTTCTCGACCCCATAAAGCGCCCAGTGAGCGCTGTGGCGGACCAACAGGAGGTTAGAGACGTCGCGTCCGTCCGTGTCACCACAGACCGCAGCACAAAGCTCACAATGATGTTCGATCCCGAACATGCACTCGACGATCGGATTGCCATGGAGCAATTTGCAGTCTGAACGGGTTGCCAAGCAGATTTGGCCTGCTATACGCGCCGCCTGTAGAGCGTTCCCCGGTAGCTCAGCGGTAGAGCATCCGACTGTTAATCGGACGGCCGCCTGTTCGAATCAGGCCCGGGGAGCCACTCTCACTTTTCTCCCAAATCGCCATAGATCCGTGCGTCCGTTCCGGGCTTGTTCTTTTTTCGCTTGACGATGGAACAAATCAAGATCATTAGCGTGAGAACAAAAGGAGATCGCCATGCAAATCATCGCTTTTATGTTCTTTGCCACGGTTCTTGGTTTTGCCGGTTTGTTGATTCGCGGCATGTTGTCTGACGCTGCAGAGCGGATCGAGGCCGCATTGTCCGGTCAGATCATGACAGCGGAAGTGGAGTGCGCAAAAGTGTACGTCATGCGCCGTCGCCCTGCGCTCGCATCGGCCACGGTCCCGGCAACTGCGTTCCGCATGGCGGCCTGAGACGTCGCTTAGTTTGGCTGAACCTGACGCGCGGCTTTGACTTTAGCATAGCTGCGGACGCTGAAGGGGATCATCGCGATATAGCCAACGGCGATGACGATCAGTGTGATCCAAGGCTCTGAAAACAGCGCTGTTCCTAGCAAGGCCAACAGCAAAATGGCTTCAAGCCGGATATGGCGCCGCAGCCGGATTGAGCCCCAGCTGAAGGTCGCGACGTTTGAGATCATGAGGATCGCGACGAAGACGATCCAAGGCGCAACAATCGCAGGATTGCGAAACACCTCATTTTCGGTGACGAGCCACAGATAGAGCGGCAGGAACGCAATCCCCGCCCCCGCTGGAGCCGGTACGCCTGTCAAGAAACCAGCGGATTTGTGGGGCTGGTCCTCGGCATCAATGGCGGCATTAAAGCGCGCAAGGCGCAAGGCGCAGCAGACAGCAATCGCCAGCGCGCATATCCAGCCAAATTTCGGAAAATTCTGCAACGACCACAGATACATGATGATGGCAGGCGAAACGCCGAACGCGATGACATCGGACAGAGAATCAAGCTCAGCCCCAAACCGGCTCTCCGCTTTCAGCAGGCGCGCGATGCGGCCATCAATGCCATCCAGCATCGCCGCAATGATAATCGCGCCAATAGCCCGTTCCCAGTCACCTGGATGCGGATCATAGCCCGCCGCCGAGATAGCGAAGCGAATGCCCGTCAGGCCGAAGCACAACGCAAGCGCAGTGACGGCGTTCGGCACAACGGCGCGTAGGCTAATCCCTCGGCGGTTATCCGGCATGGTTATTGGGTAATGGCGACAGCGGCAGTGCTGTCCCCGATCACGCCGAGGATGGTTTCACCGGCAACGCAGCGCTGCCCGAGCGCAACCTTCGGTGCTGTTCCTTTGGGAAAATACACGTCCACGCGGCTCCCAAAACGGATGAGGCCAACGCGTTCACCAGCCGTCACCGTGTCCCCAACTTTGGAGAAGGGCACAATGCGACGGGCAACAAGCCCTGCAATCTGCGTAAAACCAATCTTCACGCCATCCGCACGCTCAACAAGGAAGTGCTGGCGTTCATTGTCTTCGCTCGCCTTATCAAGGTCAGCATTGAGGAATTTCCCCGGAATATACTCGATCTTGCGAACGATGCCGGCAATGGGCGAGCGATTGATGTGAACGTCGAACACGCTCATGAAAATCGATACGCGCACGACGGGTTCCTCAACCAAGCCATCTCCGCCCGAAATTTCTTTTGGCGGCAGAACGTTTTGGATGAGCGTGACCATGCCATCAGCGGGTGCCACGATCGCATTCAGGTCTTGCGGCACACTGCGGATCGGATCCCGGAAAAAGGCGAGAATCCAAATGGTCAGCCCCACAAAGAGCCAGGATATAAATGTCCAGCCAAGCACCCAAAACCCAGCAACTACAGCCGCTGAAATAAGTGCGAATTTGCGCCCTTCCGGGTGCACGGCGGGCCAGGCCCATTTTACGCCCTCGCCCGCAGCGACGGCTTTTTCATGTTCGGTCATAACCCCTTCATAGGCAAAGGGGCCGCATCATACAATCAGAGCGGTTGATCGCAGCGAAATCCCGCCCTAAGGCCTCGCCAGACCTCATCCCCAGGGAAAGACGAGAAGCATGGCAAAGATCAAGGTGAACACGCCTGTCGTTGAAATCGACGGCGACGAAATGACCCGCATCATCTGGCAGTGGATCCGCGAAAAGCTGATCCTGCCCTATCTCGATATCGACCTGAAATATTATGATCTGTCCGTTGAAAAGCGTGACGAGACGAACGATCAGATCACGGTCGACGCGGCCAATGCCATCAAACAATATGGCGTCGGCGTGAAATGCGCCACCATCACGCCGGACGAAGCGCGCGTGGAAGAATTCAGCCTTAAGAAGATGTGGAAATCGCCCAACGGCACCATCCGCAACATTCTGGGCGGTGTCGTGTTCCGCGAACCCATCGTCATCAAGAACGTCCCCCGGCTGATCCCGGGCTGGACAGACCCGATCGTCGTTGGCCGCCACGCCTTTGGTGACCAGTATAAGGCGACTGACTTCCTCGTCCCCGGCCCCGGCAAGTTGCGCCTTGTGTGGGATGGCGACAATGGCGACAAAATTGACGAAGAAGTCTTCCAGTTCCCGTCACCGGGCGTCGCCCTTGCGATGTACAATCTAGACGATTCGATTCGCGACTTCGCGCGCGCCTCGATGAACTATGGCCTCGGCCTTGGCTGGCCGGTCTATCTGTCGACCAAGAACACGATCCTGAAGGCTTATGATGGCCGCTTCAAGGATTTGTTCGCCGAAGTTTTCGAAAGCGAGTTCAAGGACAAGTTCAAGGAAGCTGGCATTGTTTATGAACATCGCCTCATCGATGACATGGTCGCATCGGCTCTGAAATGGAGCGGCAAGTTCGTCTGGGCGTGCAAGAACTATGATGGCGACGTTCAGTCGGATC
>JBBATT010000257.1:0-3928 GCA_040398605.1 Chakrabartia sp. | reverse complement strand
CGGGGGAGGGGGTCCACCCGCAGGGTGGTGGAGGGGGACCCCCTCCGTCATCGCTGCGCGCTGCCACCTCCCCCGGTGGGGGAGGATTTGTGAACCTCTACCTCACCGCTGCCCACGCCTATCATGACGCGGCCCGTGTCGCGTTGGCGTCGCGCGATCAGGGAGATCAGCGCGCCGCGCATGGCTTTGCATGGGTCGCGACCAGCGTCGCCGCCCTCGAAGCTGTGCTTGATTGGCGCGCGCGCAATGGGGATGCCAATCCGGTCGACGCGCTCGTTGCCGATCTCGCCTTTGCTGAAACCATCGCGCAGCTCATTGGTGGTCTGCCGATGGGGCAGAATGAAATCTTCCGCCCGGCTGATCTCGGGCTGGGTGAGGCTGCCCGGACATTGGCGGATGCCTGCGCGCCTCTGCTCGAGGCGGATCATGCGGCAACACGCGCGGCGGTCGGCCAGCATTTGGCCGAGGGCAATTGGCCGAGCGAAAGCTTCCACGATGCGGAGCTCGACGCGATCCGCGATCAGTTCCGGCGTTTCACCGATGCGGAAATTTTGCCGCATGCGCACAAATGGCATCTGGCAAACGATCTGATCCCCGATGCGACGGTCGCAGCGATGGCGGAACTGGGCACCTTCGGCGTCTGCATTCCCGAAGACTTTGGCGGGCTCGGCCTGTCCAAGCTCGTTATGTGCATTGTCACTGAAGAATTGTCGCGCGGCTGGATCGGCGCGGGGTCGCTTGGCACGCGGTCCGAAATTGCAGGCGAACTGATCACGCTGGGTGGGACGGACGCGCAAAAGGCGCACTGGCTCCCCAAGATCGCGAGCGGGGTTGTGCTTCCGACCGCTGTCTTTACCGAACCCGATACCGGGTCTGACCTCGGGTCGCTCCAGACGCGGGCGCGGCTGGAGGGTGATCATTGGGTGATCGATGGCGCGAAGACATGGATCACCCATGCCAGCCGGTCAGACATGATGACGCTGCTCGCCCGCACGCTCCCTGATGCGAAGGGCTATGCGGGTCTGTCGATGCTGCTGGTGCCCAAGCCGCGCGGGACGGACGCTGACCTGTTTCCGGCAGACGGCATGTCCGGTAGCGAGATCGAAGTGCTCGGCTATCGCGGGATGCGCGAATATGCGCTCCAGTTTGATGCGATGACGGCCCCTGCCGAAGCGCTGCTCGGCGGCGAAGAAGGTCAGGGCTTCAAGCAATTGATGCGCACCTTTGAAGGCGCCCGCATTCAAACCGCGGCGCGCGCGGTTGGGGTGGCGAAACGCGCGCTGGAACTCGGCCTCAACTATGCGCTGGGCCGCAAGCAGTTCGGCAAAGCGATCATTGCCTTCCCGCGTGTGTCGGACAAACTGGCGATGAGCCTTGTTGATCTCATTCTCTCACGCGAACTGACCTATGCGGCGGCGCGCGCCAAAGATTCGGGCAAGCGCTGCGATATTGAGGCAGGCATGGCGAAGCTGCTCGCCGCGCGCACCGCATGGTCCAATGCGGACGCCGCGCTTCAGGTGCATGGCGGCAATGGCTATGCGCTCGAATATGAAATCAGCCGCATCCTGTGCGACGCGCGCATCCTCAATATCTTTGAAGGGGCCGCCGAAATTCAGGCGCAGGTGATCGCCAAGGGCTTGGCCGGAGGTCGCAACTAATGGGTGATTGGGACGCGTGGATTGGGCGGACGGAAACCCGCATGGACCGGATTGATCCCGGTATGGCGTCGCGCTGGCTGGCGATGCTGGACCGCGACATGACGGCGGATGGCGTGATGCCACAGGCGATCCACTGGGCGCTGTGTTTGCCTGACGCGCCGACCGCGCAACTGGGGCCGGATGGTCATCCCTTGCGCGATGATAGCCCGGACTCCTTCCTGCCCCCCGTGCCCCTGCCGCGCCGGATGTGGGCATCGAGCAAGGTCGCGTTTCTGGCGCCACTTACGGTCGGGGACAGCATCACGCGGACGTCCGAGGTTCTGTCAGTCACGGCGAAGTCCGGCGGGTCGGGTGATCTGGTGTTCGTTGAGGTTGAGCATCAGACGAACAATCAAGACGGCGTTGCTGTCCGTGAAGTCCAGTCGATCGTCTATCGCGGTGCCGCGCCTGCGGGCAGCCCCCCTGTCCCGCCGCCGCCGGGGCCGAAGTTGTTCGATCCCACGGGCTGGGATGCCCACCACATCCTCGTCCCGACGGAGCCGTTGTTGTTCCGCTTCTCCGCGCTGACCTTCAACAGCCATCGTATCCATTATGACCTGCCCTATGCGACCGCCGAAGAAGGCTATCGCGGGCTTGTCGTCCATGGCCCGCTGACAGCGACCAAGCTGCTGCAACTGGCGCAGGCGGAACTGGGCGACAATGCGCTCGCCAGCTTCGCCTTCCGGGGCACGTCGCCCGCCATCTGCGGGGAGGCACTGCATCTCGTGATGCGCGGGCAGGGCAATGAGATTGAACTGGGGGCATTTGCCTCTGATGGCCGTCAGGTGATGGCCGCCACCGCAACCGGGAAAGACTGACATGAGCGAAACCAACGACATCGCCGAAATCCGCCGCGCTGTGCAGGCGCTCTGCGCGGAATTTCCGGGTGAGTATTGGCGCGAAAAGGACGCGGCGCGCGCCTATCCGGGTGAGTTCGTCGATGCTCTCACGAAAGCCGGGTTCCTCGCCGCCCTGATCCCGGAAAGCTATGGCGGCTCCGGCCTCAGCCTTGATGCTGCGGCTATCATCATGGAAGAAATTCAGGCGGCCGGCTGCAACGGTGCCTCAGCACATGCGCAGATGTACATCATGAACACGCTGCTCAAATATGGCAGTGAGGATCAGAAGGCAAAGTATCTGCCCGGCATCGCTAATGGCTCGCTGCGCCTGCAGGCCTTTGGTGTCTCTGAACCGACCAGCGGCACCGATACGCTCTCGCTGCGCACGGTCGCGGTGCGCGACGGCGATGACTATATCATCAACGGCCAGAAGATCTGGACGAGCCGCGCCGAATATTCAGACCTCATGCTCCTCCTTGCCCGCACCACCCCGCGCGAAGAGGTGGCGAGCAAGACCGAAGGCCTCTCCATCTTCCTCGTTGATATGCGCGAAGTCGTCGGCAACGGTATGACCATCAAGCCCATCCGCACGATGATGAACCATTCGACGACCGAGGTGTTCTTCGACGACATGCGCATCCCCGCCAGCGCGCTCATCGGCGAAGAGGGCAAGGGCTTCCGCTACATCCTCTCAGGCATGAATGCAGAGCGCATCCTCATCGCGGCGGAATGCATTGGTGACGCCAAATGGTTCATCAGCAAGGCGACCGACTATGCCAAGGACCGGCAGGTCTTTGGCCGCGCGATTGGCCAGAACCAAGGCGTCCAATTCCCCATCGCCCGCTGCTATGCCCAGATGTGTGCCGCCGAACTGATGGTCCACCACGCCGCCCAAGTGTTCGACGCAGGCGGCAATCCGGGCGCGGAAGCGAATATGGCGAAAATGCTCGCCTCAGAAGCAAGCTGGGCGGCCGCCGACATGTGCGTCCAAACGCATGGTGGCTTCGGCTTTGCGGAAGAATATGACGTGGAACGCAAATTCCGCGAGGCGCGGCTCTATACGGTCGCACCGATCAGCACGAACTTGATCCTCAGCTATCTGGCGGAACATGTGCTGGGGTTGCCGCGGAGTTATTGAGGCGCTGTCGCTCCTGTCACCCCAGCGCAGGCTGAGGTCTCCTGGTGCGGGCGCATGAGATGCCAGCCTGCGCTGGCATGACGATGGTAACAACCTTTGGTTTCCCCCTCGCGCTCTGGCTGAGCTTGTCGAAGTCCTGTCCTTTGCCTTTGGGACCCAGAAAGGACGGCCCTTCGACATGCTCAGGGCGAGCGGGATTTTTTGGGTAGGGGGGGGCAGACATTCCCTCCAAACAAAAAAGGCCGACCCGAAGG
>JBBATT010000256.1:0-3937 GCA_040398605.1 Chakrabartia sp. | reverse complement strand
GCCCCGGCAAGACCTTTGCGATTCTCGACTCGAAAGATACATTTGGCGGCACATGGGACACGCACAAATATCCCGGCGTCCGGTCCGACTCCGATCTCTATACCTTCGGCTATCGGTTTAAGCCTTGGGTGGGCGCCCCAATCGCGTCCGCCGAGGAGATCCTGAAATATATGGGGGAAGTGATCGCGGAGAACGATCTCAACCCGCACATCCGTTATGGCCACACCATCACGCATTGCAGTTTTTCCCGTGAAACCAACCTTTGGACCGTTGAAGCGCTGAGCAAGGCAGACGGGAAAACCCACAGCTTCACCTGCAATTTCCTTTGGATGTGCCAAGGCTATTATAATCATCACGATCCCTACATTCCGGACTGGCAGGGCATGTCTGACTATAAGGGCCTCTTCATCCATGCGATGAAGTGGTCGCCGGACATTGATGTGGCGGGCAAGAAGGTGGTCGTTATTGGCTCGGGCGCGACAGCGGCCACGGTGATTCCTGCGATGGCGGGCAAGGCCGCGCATGTGACGATGCTCCAGCGGTCCCCCACTTATTTCTTCTGCAGCCCGAACCAGAATGAACTGGCCGACCGGCTGCGCGAAATTGGGATTGATGAGCCGACCATCCACCGTATCGTGCGCCAGCAGATCCTGTTCGACCAAGACGCGCTCACCAAGCGCTGCCTTGCAGAGCCTGATGCCGTCATCGAAGAATTGCGCGCGCTGATCCGCATGTATGGCGGCGAGGACTTCCCGTTTGAACCGCATTTCACGCCCAAATATCGCCCCTGGCAGCAGAGGCTCGCCTTCTGCCCGGATGGTGATATTTTCCAAGCGGCGGCCAAGGGTCAGGTCAGTGTTGTGACAGACCATATTGAACGCTTCACCGAAAAGGGCATCCTGCTCAAATCCGGCGAAGAGTTAGAAGCCGACATCATCATGGCGGCGACAGGCTTTAAGCTGTCGGTGCTGGGCGACATCCCGTTTGAGGTTGATGGCAAGCCGGTCAATTGGTCGGAAACAGTCAACTATCGCGGCATGATGTTCACAGGCGTGCCCAATATGCTTTGGGTGTTCGGGTATTTCCGGGCCAGCTGGACACTGCGCGTGGACATTCTCGGCGATTTCGTAACGAAGCTGCTGAACAAGATGTCGGGGCAAGGCGCAAAGCGCGTCGAGGTCCAACTGCGGCCGGAAGACCATAATATGCCGCTCTTGCCCTGGATTGAGGAAGACAATTTCAACCCCGGCTATCTGGCGCGCGACATCCATAAAATGCCGCGCCGGGGCGACAAGCCGGAATGGCGCCACAATCAGGATTATTGGATCGAAAAGGACGAAATCCCGGCGATCAACCTTGATGGCGCAGAGTTCGTCTACAGCTGAGAAAAGCGGGGGCGGGGATCAGGTGTGATCCCCGCCCGCTTCGATCTGGTTTAGATCACGCCGCTACGGGCAGAAGGTGCCGTTCGCTGGCAATGCGCATCATCGCCTTTTGCAGCTTTTCAAAAGCACGCACCTCAATCTGGCGCACGCGTTCGCGGGACACGCCGAATTCCTGGCTCAATTCTTCCAGCGTGCGGGGTTCGTCGACCAGACGGCGCTCGGTCAGGATCTGCTTTTCACGATCTGTGAGGTTCTGCATCGCCTCAATGAGAAGCGCGTGCCGCTGAATACGCTCTTCTGCGTCAGCCACAATCTCATCCTGCAGCGGACCGCCATCGACCAGCGTATCCTGCCACTGGCCTTCGCCATCTTCGTTGAGTGAAACGTTGAGCGAGGTATCGCCACCGCCGAGCATCCGGCGGTTCATGCTGATGACTTCGTCCTCAGTCACGCCAAGGTCGGTCGCGATCTTGCGGACGTCTTCGGGACGTAGATCGCCATCCTCATAAGCTTCGAGGTTTTTCTTCATCCGGCGCAGGTTGAAGAACAGCTTCTTTTGCGCCGCCGTCGTGCCGAGCTTCACAAGGCTCCACGACCGCAGGATGAATTCCTGGATCGACGCCTTGATCCACCACATGGCATAAGTGGCGACGCGGAAACCGCGGTCTGCCTCAAATTTCTTCACGCCCTGCATCAGGCCGATATTGCCTTCCGCGATCAGTTCGCTGACGGGCAGGCCATAGCCGCGATAACCCATGGCGATTTTGGCCACGAGGCGCAGATGCGAGGTCACCAGCTTGGCGGCCGCCTCCGGGTCCTGATGCTCCTCAAACCGCTTGGCGAGCATATATTCCTCTTCTGCGGTCAGAATCGGGAATTTTTTGATCTCAGCCAGATAGCGGTTGAGCCCATCCTCGCTGTTGAGCGCGGGAATGGTGCTCGCACCTTTACGTTTTACAGCCAGCGCTTTGCCGGTCATTTTAATCTCCCTGTCAGCAGTTCCCTTTATCGGCTGAACTGCATCAGACTTTGTCACTATACCCGAAGGCAGCTTAACAGTTGCTGCATATCAGATGGGATTGGACTGTCGAAAGTTAAAGTCCCCCCTGTGATGGGATGGATAAATCCCAATCTTGCAGCGTGGAGGGCCTGTCTGTTGAACTCCAAACGCTTAAGAACATCTCGATGTTCCGCACGGGAGCGGCCGTAAACAGGATCGCCCAAAAGAGGGTGGCCGATGGACGCCATGTGGACGCGCACCTGATGTGTGCGGCCGGTTTCAAGCTGGCATTCCATGAGCGTGGCTTGCTTGAGCGTTTCCACGAGACGCCAATGCGTGACTGCCCGTTTGCCGCGCCCGACGCTGACAATGGCGATCTTCTTTCGGTCTGTGGACGATCGGGCAAGGTTGGCGTCTACCGTGCCTGATCCGGTCTTAGGCAGCCCTGCGACAATCGCGGCATAGCGCCGTTCGATGCTGTGCTTGGCAAATTGGGCGGCGAGGCCTTCATGGGCGGGATCAGTTTTGGCGACCACCAGAAGCCCGGACGTATCCTTGTCGATCCGGTGGACTATGCCGGGCCGCGCGACGCCGCCAATGCCGGAAAGCCGCCCCTGACAATGGTGGAGCAGGGCGTTGACCATCGTTCCATCGTAGTTTCCAGCCGCCGGATGGACGACCATTCCAGCGGGCTTGTCGACAACGAGCAGATGATCATCCTCAAACACGATCTCAATCGGGATGTCCTGCGCTTCATTGTGCGCAACGGCGGGCGGCGGCACGGCAATGCTGAAAGGCGCGCCTTCTTTGGCCTTGGCCGAAGGGTCTCGTGAGAGTTGCCCGCCGCTCATTACCTGACCCGACGAGATCAGCGCCTTGAGCCGTTCGCGCGAATAGGTCGGCAGCAATGCTGCGAGCGCACGGTCCAGCCGCCAGCCCGCCATTTCAGCAGGGATTGTGACCTGTTCTTGGATTGTGCCATCGCTCATGCAATAGCCTTGCCCCTATGACGCTGCGGATATCAAGCGAATTGCTGTCGCGCCTTCAGGTGCTTGCCGATGCCGATCAGGGGCGGGAGGTATGCGGGCTGCTCTTGGGCGAGGACGCGGTGGTTGCTGACATTCGGCCAGCGGCCAATGTGGCGGCGCGGCCGGAGAGCCACTTTGAGATTGATCCCGCCGTCCTCATTGCAGCGTATCGGGACGCACGGTCTGGCGGGCTGCAGGTCATCGGATGCTATCATTCGCACCCCAATGGACGGGCGCACCCGTCTGCCGAAGATGCGCGGCTGGCGGCACCGGATGGCCAATATTGGATCATCCTTGGCGATGACGGGGCGACAGCTTGGCAAGCTGTGGCGCAAGGCGATGTGCACGACAGGTTCATTCCGGTTGCACTTGCCTCACCGGACTCCGTGGGCCAAAGGTGATCGCGCGCCTGGTTGCGGCCATTTTGAGGACATAAGAATGAAGGTTGATGCCGTCGAATTTGCCAGTCTGCTCTGTTCGCGGCTGTGCCACGATCTGTTGAGCCCGGTTGGGTCGATCAACAA
>JBBATT010000255.1:0-3939 GCA_040398605.1 Chakrabartia sp. | reverse complement strand
TCGAGGTTCTGGAAAAGAGCTTTGCGATCAACACGAAGAGCCACTTCCTCGCAACGCAAGCTGCCCTGCCCGCGATCATCGAACGCGGCGGTGGTGCCATGATTTTCACCTCATCCGGCGCAGCGTCCGGTGGCGCGCCTTGGCAGGTCGCCTATCCCATGACGAAGAATGCGATCCACGCACTCGCCCGCCATGTCGCTGCCAAATATGGCAAGCAAGGCATCCGCGCCAACGTGATTTGCCCCGGCCTTGTGCTGACGGAAGCGGTGAAGCAGCATTTGACCGACGAGTATGTTGAGCGCGGCCTGAAAGCCATTCCGCACACCCGCTTGGGACAGCCAGAGGACATTGCGGCAGCCGTGACCTTCCTCGCCTCTGAGGATGGCGCTTGGGTCAACGGGCAGGTCTGGCACGTCAATGGCGGCGCGCAGATGCGTGATTGAGGCTGGCGACTTGGGAACGACTTCCACCACAGCTCGGCTGACCAACAAGTGGGTGGCGCTCGCTGTCCTGCTCGGAATCGCTTTGGTCAACTATGGCGACCGCTATCTGCTCGCCGGACTTGTTGAACCCATTAAAGCAGAATTTGGCGTCTCAGACGGATTTATGGGCCTGTTAATGGGCCCAGCCTTTGCCTTGCTCTACTCCCTGCTGGCGATCCCAATTGCCCGCTATGCCGACCGTGTCTCGCGGATCAGAATTCTTTGCGCGGGTTGTGTTGTGTGGAGCTGCTTTACGATCCTCTCCGGCCTTGCGACCGGCCCTTGGATGTTGGCACTGGCGCGTGTCGGTGTCGGCATTGGAGAGGCCTCCTTTCAAGCCCCTGCTTACTCGCTCCTCGCGGCTTATTTCGCCGCAGAACAACGCGGACGCGCCTTTGCTGTCATGACATTGGCCGTCTATTTCGGACAATATCTCGGCTATCGGGCAGGTCCGGAAATCGCGGCGGCATCTGATTGGCGGACGGCATTTGAAGTGATGGGCCTCGCTGGCATTGCCCTTGCCGCCATCGCCTTTGTCGTCGTGCGCGAACCGCCGCGCGCGCCGACAGTGGCCAGCGACCATCCAAAACTTTTGCCACTTTTCGCCATCCTCTGGAAAACGCGCAGCTTTCGTTGCTTGGCGATCGGGATGGCCTTTGCGACGCTGTCCGGCCTGTCCTTCGGCATGTGGGGACCGGCCTTATTCGCCCGCGCTTATGACCTGCCCATTACAGAAGCGAACGCCATCTTCGGCCTCGCTTTTGGTTTGCCCGGACTCATAGGGACGCTGATTTTCGGCGTTCTGGCAGACCGGCTTACAAAGCGGGGGCCGCATTGGCTGCTCTATCTAGCGGCAGGCGCAACAACCGCGGCAACACTTCTTATTCTGACTGTGACATGGGCCCCCACCGTCGCTGCGGCGCAGATGCTGGCCATTCCATCGGGTCTGTTGGGCGGCGGATGGTCCGTCGGGATCATGTCTGCCCTGCAATATCTGATGCCGGATCGCTTCCGCGCGACAGGCACGGCGCTGGCGCTGCTGCTGATCAACCTGATTGGCTATGTGCTTGGCCCGCTGATTGCTGGGAACGTCAGCGACCTTATCGCCGGCGACCCCGCCTATAGCCTGCGGGTAGGGCTAAGCGTCCTCATTCCCGTCGGGTTTCTGGGCGCATGGATGATGTGGCGGGGCGCCGCATCGCTCGCGGCTGACCGTGACCGTCTGGCGACAGTCACGGTCTAACAAGCCTTACTTATTGGGATCGGTAGGGGCGCCCGGCATAGACATGTAATAGTGCCCGGCGTTGAGGCCACCATCGACCGACAATTCGGTGCCCATGCAATAGAGCGCATCATCCGACGCCAGATAGGCAGCCGCCGCGCCAATATCAGAAGGCGCGCCAGACTTCTGGGCAGGATAGATCCAGAATCCGCGGTCATATTGCTCCCGCGGAATGTTGGTCGGATTGGACAAGGGCGTCAGAATGCCGCCCTGGTGGATGGAGTTCACGCGGATCTTGCGCGGCCCAAGTTCAAGCGCCAGCGCCTTGGTGAAGCCGCGCACGCCGAATTTGGACGCGCAATAAGCCGTCAGCGAGTTCGCACCGGAAATGCCGTCGGCTGAGCTCATGTTGATGATGCTGCCGCCACCAGCACGCTCCAGCGCAGGGATCACTGCCTGACAGCCGAACATCGTGCCCATCAGGTTCACGTCGATGATACGGCGCATATCCGCCTCTGTCAGGTCGTCGAGCCGCTTGAAGGTGATGACACCAGCATTGTTCACCAGACAATCAAGTCGGCCGAATTTGGCTTCCGCAGCGGCAATGGCCTCCTGCCAAGAAGACGTCGACGTCACATCGTGGCGGGCAAAAGCGGCTGCCTCCCCCAGTTCGGCGGCGAGCGCCTCCCCTTCCTCGGTCAGCACGTCGGTGATTAACACCTTTGCGCCTTCTTCCACGAAGCGGCGGACTATGCCTTCGCCAATCCCGCGTGCACCACCTGTGACCAGTACGACCTTGCCTGTAAGCCTTTGCATCGAATCTCTCTCCTGTTTGTGATTGTTGAATAAGCGCTGGATTCAGCCTTCACAATGCGCAATCATGAAGCAGATGCGGGAATACGCCGCAAAACGCGAAGGAGTGAGGATGCCCGACAACGCATTATTCCCGGAAGGGGCGGCCCTCGTCTTGGGGGCGAGCGGCGGGATCGGCGGCAAGGTCGCAGAAGTCCTCGCACGCGATGGCGCTGATCTGGCCCTCGTCTATAATCAAAAGGCAGATGCAGCCCAAGCCGTGGCCAGCGCCTGCCCGACGCGCACCACCACCCACAAATGCGACATCACCGATGCGGCGAGCACCAAGGATTTGATCGACACCGTCATCAATGAACATGGGCGCATCCACACGCTCGTTTGGGCCGCGGGGCCGCTGGTTGAGCAGCATCTACTTTCCGAAACCCCGATAGAGGCCTGGCGCAAAGCGTTTGAGGTCGAAGTCCACGGTCTGTTCGGCCTCGTTTCCGCGCTGCTGCCCCATATGCGGGCGCATGGCGGCGGCTCGATTGTTCACCTTGGGTCCGCCGGACATCTGCGCTGGCCAGACCGTGACGGGCTTTCCGTGGCGCCAAAGGCCGCCAATGAAAGCTGGCTAAAAGGTATCGCCCGGGAGGAAGGCCGCCACGGCATCCGCGCCAATTCCGTTCTCGTCGGCGTCATAGATGCGGGCATGTTCCATGAACTGATGGCCAAAGGCGCGTTTCCGCCGACTTGGGTTGAAGAGACGCAGAAAATGTTATCCGTCAAACGCTGGGGACAGCCGGAAGAAATTGGCTATGCCGTCAGTTGGCTCGCCTCCGCGCGCGCCGCTTATGTGACTGGCCAACAGATCAACGTATCCGGTGGTTTCGGACTTTAAATCAGGAGAGATAGATTATGACCGTCAACCCCGCACTGGTTCCCGTTCTTGAGGCATTTGCCGCCTTCGCAAATACCGACTGGTCACAAATGCCCGTGGATGTCGCACGGACCATGATGGACGCGCCGCTGGCTGAAGGTGAACCGCTTGCGATGGCCAAGGTGGAGAATCTGACCCTTGATCTGCCCGGCCGCAATATTGCCGCCCGCTTCTACGTTCCGGAAAATGCGGGCGATACGCCGCCTGTCGTCATGTACTTTCACGGGGGTGGCTGGGTATTGGGCAGTCTTGATACGCATGACGGCACCTGCCGCGAGCTGGCCCGCGCAAGTGGCGCTGCCGTCCTGTCCGTCGACTATCGCCTCGCGCCGGAAGCGCGCTATCCGGCCGCGGCTGAAGACTGTTACGACGCGTGCATCTGGGCCGAAGCCAATGCTGACCAGCTTGGTATCGACGCCAGCCGCATGGCCGTTGCCGGTGACAGCGCAGGGGGCAACCTTGCGGCTGCCGTTTCACTCATGGCACGGGATCGGGGCGGGCCG
>JBBATT010000254.1:0-3956 GCA_040398605.1 Chakrabartia sp. | reverse complement strand
AACTCGTCGAAGTGACGCCCAAGAGCATCCGTCTGCGCAAGGTCCATCTGGACCCGCATGAACGCAAAAAGGCAAGCCGCGCCAAAGCGGCCTAATCCAAAGACATTCGAAAAGGGGCGCCCCACCGGCGCCCTTTTTTTTGGCCGGCTTTGGCCCTGCCTCAGTTAACCACGTGGTTACACTGTCACACTATCACCATGGCCAAGGCCCTTGCCGATCCGCGCAGGGAGACAGGGCGAAACCGCCTTTGGCGCAGAAGGTGAGCAATGTTCGAAGGCAGGATTGCAACCTATGATCTCACGGTCACCGCAATCCATGGCTTCCCGTCAGAGATTGACGCGCTGGCCACGCGCAACCTGTCAGGCCATGCCTTTCTGCGCGCAGCGTGGTTTCAGGCGGGCGTGCAGCAGGATGCGGGCCGCACCTTACTCATCCAGCGGGGCGCCAGCGCCAGCAGCGCGGTGATCGCGGCCATTCCCACCACGAACTTTGGCCCGGCGATGGCGCAGGCACGCAAGGTGCCGGGTTCCTTCTGGCCGTTTCGCAGCGCGCTGATTGCGGCAGATTGCAACGCCTATGAACTGGCACAGGGGTTGGAACATGCCGCAGCGCGCAGTCTTGGCCAAATATGGCGGCTGGGCCCCGCGCGCTTGGATGATGCTGCCACTTCACTTTTGATCCATGCGGCACGGCTGGTCGGCTGGACGGTGCTCGGACGTGCGGCAGGCACCAGCTGGCTGATCGACCTAGATGCTGCCCGCGCCGAAGGCTGGCCGCGTCCCTCCACTGCCAAACGGCTGGGCCGCGCCGAGCGCAGGCTAAAAAAGCTGGGCCAGATCGAATGGCAACATGTGCGCGGCGCATCTTGGAATGAGGATGTGCTCGAACAATTGGGCGCAGTCGAAGCCGCAAGCTGGATCGCCGATAAAACCGATGCCAGCGGCGCCAAGTTCATGACGCCGGAGCAACGCGGCCGATGGCGCTGCGCGCTGGCTGATCCAGTTCTGGCCGAAATGCTGTGCGCCACGATCCTCAGGGTCGATGGCCGCGCGGTCGCGTTCAGCTTCGATCTGGATGACGGGCCAGTGCAATATGGCATTGCCGGAAGCTATATCAGCGGGCTTGCCCGCTATGATATCGGCAAACTGGCCAATTACCGGGCGATGACCGACGCCATTGCGGATGGCCAACGGCTGATGGACATGGGCGCTGGCGACAGCGGCTATAAGCGCGCCATGGGGGCCTATCCCGGATATCAAATGTCCGACCTGCTCTTTGTGCGCAACCGCATGGCTGCCCGGTTGCTGTCGGGCATCTGGGGCCGCGAAATTGCGCTGGAAGATCGCCTCCCTGTGTCGGAGGCGGCGCGGTCCCATGACTGAAACTGCCACACCATCACTCGCCGCGCAGGTGCGGCTGGCCGTCATCTGGCGCTCGGGAAGCCAGATCGGGACGCAGATCGTGTCATGGTGTTCGACGCTGATCGTCATCCGCCTGCTATCCCCGCATGATTATGGGCTGTTTGCCATGGCACAGGTGATGCTTGTGCTGCTCAACACCATGAACGGCTATGGCCTTGCCAGCGCGCTGATCCGCGAGGATGAAGTCAACGAGGACCGCCTCCGGCAGACGCTGGGGATGCTTATGCTGCTCAACGGCACGCTGGCTCTGGCTCAGTTTCTGGCCGCGCCGCTGGTGGCGATGTGGTTTAACGAGCCATTGGTGGCCAACATGCTGCGCGTGCAATCTTTGCTCTATCTGGCAATCCCCTTCTGCGCCTTGTCGCATGCGATCCTCAGCCGAAGGATGGATTTCCGGCGACCGGCACAAGTGCGTCTCGTCGCCGCGATCATGGGCGCAGGCACAGCGCTCACAGGCGCGCTCACAGGTTGGGGCGTATGGACATTGGTGTGGGCGCCGATGGTAATGCTGGCGACCGAAGCGATCGGCATGACTTGGGCCGCGCGGACGCCGATCCGCCCCAGCTTCCGCTTTGCAGGTGCGGGTCATATCGCCGGATTTGGCGGGCTGATGACCTTAACCCAGCTGTTCTGGTTTGTGCAGAGCCAGGCCGATGTCATGATCGCCGGCCGCGTGCTCGAAACGGATACACTAGGGGTCTACACCACTGGACTGTTTCTGGCCCAGTTGCTCGCGTCCAAATTTGTGCCGCCAATCAACGAGGTGGCCTATGCCGCTTACTCTCGCCAACAGGATGTCGGCGCCGGGCCACTGCTGGCGACAATCCGCTTGGTGATGCTGGTCGCGCTGCCCGCTTATGCGGGAATGGCGGCAGTTGCGCACCCTCTGGTGGCGGTGCTGCTGGGGGATAAATGGGCGGGCGTAGTGCCGCTGCTGCCGATCCTTGCCGTCGCAATGAGCATGATGACGCTGCAGATCCTGTTTGCGCCTGCCACAAACGCACGCGGCGTGCCCGGTGTGGCGCTGAAAAATGCGATGCTTGGCAGCGTGATCATGCCGGTCGCTTTCCTGATTGGCTCGATCTGGGGGCTCAAAGGCTTTGCCTGGGGCTGGGTTGGAGGGATGGCGGTGCTGACCTTGGCGACTGTCACTCTGTCCGGACGGGTGGTCGGCCTGCGATACAGCGCGCTGGGCCGCGCCATTGCCCCGCCGCTGGTGGCCGCGCTGATGATGGCGGCACTGGTTGCCTTGGCGCTGACGCATCTGCCTGCCGGTTTGCCGCCGCTGGCGACGCTGGCGATCGTCGGGCCATTAGGGGTGGCGCTTTACGCTGGCCTCCTCAATTTGATCGCACCGTCGCGGCTGACAGAGGCGTTGCAATTCGCCCGCAACCGCGGCGAGGCTGATACGTCCCCTTCCACTGCGACCACCTCTGCAACGGGGCGTGAATGACCGCGTCCGCAGCATAGCGCGCGTCAGGTTACTGCCATCGCACTGGTAAACTGCGCCGCGCGACCATAAGTTTAGCTGATGCGCCTCCCCACTTACTTCATCAGCCATGGCGGCGGTCCCTGGCCTTATCTTGATGGCCCGTTCCGTCGTGAGTTTGACGTGCTCGAACAGTCGCTTATCGCGATCCGCAAGGAATTGGGGGAGGCCCCGCGTGCTGTCCTGATGGTATCGAGCCATTGGGAAGAGAAGGGCTTTGCCGTCTCCTCAGGCGCCACGCCGGGCATGGTCTATGATTATTCCGGCTTTCCGGAGCGCACCTATCATATCCAGTATACGGCCCCCGGTGCGCCAGACGTCGCGGCGCGGGTGAAGGCGCTGCTCGATGCAGGCGGCCTCGGCGCGCGGCTCGACCCCGAACGCGGCTTTGACCATGGCACGTTTAGCATCATGAAGCCGATGTACCCTGAAGAAGCGATGCCCATCGTTCAGCTGTCGATTGACCCCGGCTATGACCCCGAACTTCATCTGCAACTTGGCCGCCTCTTGGCGCCGCTGCGTGATGAAGGCGTGCTCATCATCGGCAGTGGGCTGTCCTACCACAATCTTGCAGACTTGCGCGGCGGCGGGCGGGCCGTGGAGGCCTCCCGCGCGTTTGATGCGTGGCTTCAGCACACCGTCATTGGGCCCTCCCCGGAAGACCGCACGGCAGGCCTGATCGCATGGGAGCAGGCGCCGATGGCCCGCGCCGCGCATCCGCGCGAAGATCACCTCATCCCGCTGATGACTGTGGTCGGCGCGGCGGAAGACGAAGCGGGGGAGACGGTCTACCAACAGTCCGACCTTTTCGGTGGTGTCACCGCCTCCAGCTTCCGGCTCGGCGCGCTGCCGCGCTAGGGCTGCAAAGCACGGAGTGAAGCCCCACAGGTCCCTCGGTTGACAGGGGGCCATAAATGACATAGTGTCATTACATGGATGATGAGATTGAAATCAGAGAAGGCACAAAACGGGAGCGCACGCGCGACCGATTGCTTGTCTCTGCCCAGACCCTGTTGCTGGAAAAAACGGCGGCGGGCTTGGGCATA
>JBBATT010000253.1:0-3969 GCA_040398605.1 Chakrabartia sp. | reverse complement strand
GCCCATGCGCTGCTGCAGCTTTATCGGCTTGACACGCGGTCTGGCGCTTTGACAGCTCTTGGAGCTGTGAGTGGCGGTGAGGGGGAAGCCTATGGCGTCTGCCTGTTGCGGAGTGGCCCCGCGCTTGATGCGTTTTCGGTTCTTAAGCACGGGGCGATTCATCGCGTTTCCGTGAGCTTTGGGAAGGCAGCCCCTGCAGGGCGGGTCATACAGTCGATGCAATTGGCAACCCAGACCGAAGGATGCGTTGCCGACGGCCGGACTGACACCCTTTATGTGGGGGAAGAAGACCGCGGCATCTGGGCTTTTGATCTTGGCAAAAGGGTGGACAAGCCCAGCCTCGTCGCCCCGGTGGACGGAATGCACTTGGTTGCCGATGTCGAAGGTCTGGCGCTTCTTCCCAAGGGACGGCGCGGCGGCTGGCTTGTTGCCTCCAGCCAAGGTGACAATGCCTATGCCCTCTACCGCTTGCCAGATTTGACGCCTGCTGGACGCTTCCGGATTGCGGCCGGGCAATTTGGCAGCACTGAAGAAACAGATGGTATTGCGCTCATGCCTGGACGATTTGGACCCGGCTTTCCAGACGGGCTATTTGTTGTGCAGGATGGCGAGAATGCGCCGGCATCACAGAACTTTAAGCTCGTGTCCTGGCGGGATGTGGTAAAGGCAATTGGATCGGCAAAATGACGAAGAAGCTGGCAATCTTTGTCCGTGTACCAGTTCTGTTGGCAGTGACATTAGTTGCTAGCCCCGCACTTGGCCATGATGGCCATGCCCTGATGCCCGGCGGCGAAAGCGCAAGTCCGGCCAGCGCTGCGTCAAAACAGGGCCGGACATGGCTCGCTGGTGATCACCACATCCACAGTGAATTCAGTGCAGATTATCAGCCTGATCCCGAAAAGCCGGACGCTCTGCCGACGCCGCTCTTTGGCCGCGATGGGCGCTATTCCATCAAGAAGAATGCGGAAATGGCGCGGACCTATGGTCTGGCTTGGATGGTCTCCACCGATCATGGCGGGCCGAACCATAGCCGCATCAACCATGATTTCGCCTATCCCGCGCTGGAGGAGTCTCGCCGCGCTGTACCTGAAGTGCTTCAATTCTTCGGCATGGAACTGGATACGCCAGCCGGAGACCATAGCAGCCTGATCATTCCGCTCAGTGGTCAGGAACGCGCCCAGTTGTTCGACATTGAAAGCCGCTTCTCGCAAAAGGACGCTTGGCCTACCGACCCCGCGCGTGACCAGCCGTCGCGTATGATTGAGGCTTTAAAAGCCATGGGCGCGCAACCGCTTCCGCCCGTTCTTTTTGCCAACCATCCGTCGCGGTCTGCGCCCATTGGCAGCAAATACGGACGCTACACGCCCGAAGAATTTCGTAACTGGAATGATGCGGCGCCAAAAGTGTCTGTCGGCATGGAAGGCGCGCCGGGGCATCAGGCAGGGGCCTTGAAGCCCGATGGCACGCTTGATCCGACTGGACGGCGCGGCGGCTACGCAAAGCTGTCCACCATCGGTGGCTTTGATCCGATGACGGCAAAGCTGGGCGGCCTGTGGGATGCGATGCTGGGGGAGGGACGCCACTGGTGGATCACCGCGACTTCGGACTCGCACAATAATTGGCGCGACGGCGGCAATGATTTCTGGCCCGGCGAATATTCAAAGACCTATGTTCTCGCCCGGCGCGACCATGGCGACATATTGGATGGTCTGCGCCACGGCCGGATCTTCGTGACGACGGGGGACCTCGTCTCTGAAGTTCACATGTCGGCAAACGGCGCGCGCGCATCTAAGGTAACGGCGGGGCTGGGCGAGATTCTCTCGGTCCAGCGCGGCGACGATGTGGTCATCGACATCCGTGTCCGTGATCCCCAAGGCGCAAATAGTGCAAAGATGTCACCTGAGGTGCGACGTATTGATCTTATCTCCGGCAGCATAACCGGACTGGCGCCGGACCGTTCAAAGGACACCAACTCCAGCGCAAAGGTTGTGCACCGCTTTACGAAGGCGGACTGGAAACGTGAAGGCGAGGTTCTGGTGATGCGTCACCGTCTGCGCAAGGTGACAGAACCCCTCTATCTGCGGTTGCGCGGGACCAACACGGAGGAACTCGAACCCGCAGAGGACGAGCCGGGGGAGAACCCTTGGGCCGATCTTTGGTTTTACGCGAACCCCGTGTTCGTCGAGATCAAGAACTGATCGGCATCGGGCGTCGCGCCAGAATCAATCAAAGGCGCGGCGACAAACCTGTTCTAAGTGACAGGCAATCAACACCTCCTGCTCTATCCAGGGAAATTCTGGGCGGCTAAGGAGGAGGGCGACGAGGCCGTGCATGCTGGCCCATGTGGACTGCGCCAGTGCCGCGGTTTTGAGATCGTCGCTGCCGCGCACCGATTTGAACAGATCGTGGAGGATTGCGAAACAGCGCATGCCGCTTTCATGAATGGCCTGTTTTTCGGACGGTTGGGCCGTTGGTTTCTCGAGCATGAAGGCGATGCGATAGGCGGCGCTTTGTTCAAGCCCAAAGGCGACATATACCTGACCCATGCACTTTAGGCGCTCATGCGGCGTTCCCGCTGCGTTCGCCGCTGCCGCCATTCGCGCACTCAACTGTTCGAAAGCCCGTTCGCTCAGTTTGACGGCGATATCTTCCCGGCTTTTGAAATGCGCATAAAGCGAGGGCTGGCTGATGCCGACTGCGGCCGCAATGTCACGCGTGGTGACATTCTGCACGCCATGATCAAGAAACAGGCGCATTGCCGCGTTCAAAATCTGTTCTCGCCGGTCTTCGGCTTTGGAGGGGGGTGCAACGGTCACATCGCTTCATCCATCTGCTTGACAAGGGGTGTCAACCTATCAATGATAGGTAGCGAAAGGCCACTTAAATTGATGTTCCGTCGCGGCGCTCTGCCCCCAATATTGCTCAGCGCCTTCCTGCTTGGTGGATGCGGGAGTGCATCTGATGCGCCCAAGGCGCCTAAAGCATTGCCGACAGTCCGCGTGGCCCTTGTCGGGACGACGTCCGGGGCGCCTGTTATTCAGGCGATCGGCACGGCCGTCTGGCGGCAGGAAACGCCGCTTGGGTTCACATCTGACGGCCAGATTTCCCGCATCTTGGTGAATGAGGGAGATGTTGTTCGGCGCGGGCAGGTTCTGGCAACGTTGGACACCACGCCAATCGCAGCAGAACTCTCCGTCGCGCAGGCAGAAGCCCGGCGGGCTCAATCTGAACTCAAGCGTTTGGACCATCTGTATCGCAATGGCTGGGTGACGAAGCAACGACTTGAAGCCGCACAAGCCGCCTCAGAAGTGTCCGCGGCACAGGTGCGGGCGCGCGGCTTTGCTGTTCAGACGGCTCGAGTCATCGCGCCGAGCGGCGGTGTGGTGCTGGCCCGCTTGGCCGAGCCCACGCAAGTCATCGCCAAGGGGTCGCCTGTGCTCGTCATTGGGGAGACGGATGGCGGCTATGTGATCCGGGTTCCTGTCAATGACCGCGTCGCTGCGTCTGTGACGATGGGAGAGCCTGCCCTTGTGCGGTTTGAGGCTTTAGGATCAACGCCGCTACAGGGCCGAATTGTGGAGATTGGCGGCCGCGCGCGGCAAACGACGGGCACGTTTGACGTCGAGATCATGCTGCCCAACGCACCCGGTTTACGTTCCGGCATGATCGGGACTGCGGCGCTGACGATCGCACCGCGTGGTGCGGCTCCAACCATCATCTTGCCCGCCCTTGCTATTCTCTCCCCTCGGGCGGGCGAAGGGCTGGTTTATGTGGTGGATGCGAACGGCACGGCGCGGCTGCGTCAGGTTAGGCTCGGTGACGCAAGTGATACGGGCGTTGAAGTGCTGTCCGGCGTGAAAGCCGGTGAGCGCGTTGCCTTGTCCGGGTTCGATAAGATCCGAGATGGCGCGCGCGTCAATGCCGTGACACGCACCCCGTGAACCTCATCGCATTTGCCGTAAAGCGCTG
>JBBATT010000252.1:0-3973 GCA_040398605.1 Chakrabartia sp. | reverse complement strand
CCTCCGTCAGCCCTGCGGGCTGCCACCTCCCCCGATGGGGGAGGATCTAAAACCTTCGCGTGAACATTTAGATGGCTGTGTTCATGGATGCTGAAACAAGTTCAGCATGACGAGGTGATGGCGCGGCACTAAACGCGCGCTCGGCCTGAGCGCAGTGGCTTAGAGGTCCCGCACGTCCGTCAGCTTGCCCGTAACGGCCGCTGCCGCTGCCATCGCGGGCGACACCAGATGCGTGCGCGCGCCCGGCCCTTGGCGTCCGACAAAATTGCGGTTGCTGGTTGACGCACAGCGTTCGCCTGCGGGCACCTTGTCCGGGTTCATGCCGAGACAGGCGGAACAGCCCGGCTCCCGCCATTCTAGCCCCGCGTCGATGAAGATGCGGTCCAGCCCTTCGGCTTCGGCCTGCGCCTTTACGAGGCCGGAGCCCGGCACGACGATGCCCCATTTGACGTTGGCGGCCTTATGGCGACCCTTCAGAACAGCGGCGGCGGCGCGCAGATCTTCGATGCGGCTGTTGGTGCAGCTGCCGATGAAGATGTTCTGCACTTCCACATCTGCCATCCGCTGACCGGGGACGAGGCCCATATAGTCGAGCGAC
The DNA here is from genome assembly GCA_040398605.1 of Chakrabartia sp. GTDB lineage: Bacteria > Pseudomonadota > Alphaproteobacteria > Sphingomonadales > Sphingomonadaceae > Aquisediminimonas. The sequence continues at coordinate 3,375 of JBBATT010000252.1, read as the reverse complement.
TTTTGCGCTGCCGTCTGCTTTGACGGATCGGCAAAGCTCATCGGATCAGGCACAACATCCGTGATGGCGACAACGTCTTCGGGGCTGGTGCCCCAAGTGACGTTCGGCGCGATCTCCGCAGCATTGATGACCACGGTCTTGTCGTACGCAGCACCCGGATCGGTCGCGAGCGTGCGCCAATAGGCGACTGCCTTGTCCCAATCCGCGCCCTTGGGGGCCATTGGGCGACCCTTGATGTAGGCAAACGTCGTTTCATCGGGCGCGATCAGGCCCGCGCGCGCGCCGCCTTCAATCGCCATGTTCGAAATGGTCAGACGGCCTTCAATCGACAGATTGCGGATGGCCGAGCCGGTATACTCAATCACATAGCCCGTGCCGCCGGCCGCGCCCGTGCGCCGCACGATTTCCAGCACGATATCCTTGGCGGTCACACCGGGGCCGACTTCACCCTCAACGCGGACTTCCATTGTCTTGGATTGCTTGAGGAGCAGCGTTTGTGTGGCCAGCACATGTTCGACTTCGCTCGTGCCGATGCCGAAGGCGAGCGCACCAAGCCCGCCATGGCAAGCCGTGTGGCTGTCACCGCAGACAATGGTTGTGCCGGGAAGCGAGAAACCCTGCTCCGGCCCGACGACATGGACGATGCCCTGCTCCCGGTCCGTCGCGCCGATATAGCGGATGCCGAAGGCGGGGGCATTTGCCTCCAAAGCTTCCAGCTGTGCGGCACTTTCCGGATCGGCGATAGGCACAGTTTTGCCCTGCGCATCCAGCCGCGCGGTGGTCGGTAGGTTATGGTCAGGCACCGCGAGCGTGAGGTCCGGGCGGCGCACTTTGCGCCCGGCCAGACGGAGCGCTTCAAACGCTTGCGGGCTTGTCACTTCGTGAACGAGGTGGCGGTCAATGAAGATAAGGCAGGTGCCATCGTCGCGGCGATCCACGACATGGGCATCCCAGACTTTTTCGTAAAGTGTGCGGGGGCGTGAAGACATGGATGATCCCCTAGTCGCGTCGCCGCGCAACTTAAAGGGTCAATTTCTATTACGCCCGAGGACTTGAGGCGGACTTAAGCCGATTTACCGACCACGCTTTCCGGCAAATCCTTGCCGAAGACGCGCTGGTAATATTCCGCCACCAAAGACCGTTCCGCCTCATCACACTTGTTGAGGAAGGACAGGCGGAAGGCAAAGCCCGGATCTTTGAAGATCGCGGTGTTCTGCGCCCAGGTGATGACCGTACGCGGGCTCATCACCGTCGAAATATCGCCATTGATGAAGCCCTGACGGCTGAGGTCCGCCACCTTCACCATGTTGGCGATGAGCGCGGGGTCTGTGCCCGTCGACTTGGCATGAACGATTTCGGTTTCCACCTCGGCAGGCAGATAGTTCAGCCCAACGACGATGTTCCAGCGGTCCATCTGGCCTTGGTTGATCTGCTGCGTGCCATGATACAGCCCGCTTGTGTCGCCCAAACCGACCGTGTTGGCGGTGGCGAACATGCGGAACCATGGGCTGGGGCGGATGACGCGGTTCTGGTCGAGCAGCGTCAACTTGCCTTCGGTTTCCAGCACGCGCTGGATGACGAACATCACGTCCGGGCGACCGGCATCATATTCGTCAAACACCAATGCCGTCGGCGTCTGTAGCGCCCAAGGCAGAAGGCCTTCGCGGAACTCGGTGACCTGCTGGCCATCCTTCAGGACGATGGCATCACGGCCGATCAAATCGATGCGGCTGATATGCGCATCAAGGTTGATGCGGATGCACGGCCATTTCAGGCGCGCGGCCACCTGCTCAATATGCGTCGACTTGCCCGTGCCATGATAGCCCTGCACCATCACGCGACGGTTAAAGGCAAAACCTGCAAGAATGGCGAGCGTGGTATCCGGATCGAACACATAAGAGGGATCAAGATCCGGCACGCGTTCATCCGCGACCGAAAAGGCCGGGCATTCCATATCGACATCAATGCCAAACACATCGCGCACATTCACCTTGGTGTCGGGTGCGGGAAGGACAGTCGTAGAGCCGGGCTGGATGTTGGGCATATCGGACATGGGTTGACGCGTCTTCTCTTACGTTCACGTGAAGCTTGCCCATAGGACGCGCCTGCGACCGAAAGCAAGGCCAATGCAGCCCATGATTGATGTGAACGAAAGGGCATTTAGGGCGTAAAGTCGCACCGATGTGGCGCACGATGCGACGTGCCCCGCGCGCTGAGTGGATTATGATGCCCTAAAAATCGACGCGCAGCCCCATCAGGAACCGACGCGGCGCGCCGGGTGAGAGGGCGCGCGGATCGTCTGCGCCGGGTGCTTCATCAAGCTCAATCTCATCGGTTTCGGAAAATGTGCCGAAGGTCGCAAATCGCCGGTCAAACACATTGGAGACTTCGGCGAAAAGGGTCGCGGCTTCCCCCAAGCGCAAGCTGCCGCGCAGATTGAGGAGGCCAAAGCCCTGTGTCGGCGCATCTTCATTCGCCTCATCCCCCCGAAAATATTGGCCCGACTGCGCCTGAAAATCTGCGCCGAGCGTCAGCGCGCCGGTGGTATAGTCCGCCGAGATAATGACGCGGTGGCGGGGGATGCCGGGGATTCGGTCACCGGCCTCCACAAGGATGCGGCCATCGTCATCGGCTGCCGGATTGTCCGGGCTGTTGACCACCAAGGCCGTGCCAAAGCGGGCATCGGTGTAAGCATAGCCAAGCCGCACGGCCCATGGCCCGCGCGCTGCCGTCAGGCTCGCTTCCACGCCGCGCCGTCGCGTTGTGCCGATGTTACGAAAGAAGGCTCGCCCGCGCGTTGAGGCGGCCGTGAACTGGATGTCGTTGACGGTCACTGTGCGATAGGCGGAGAGCAGCCAAGCCCCGGTCCAGCGGCCTGACAGCTTGCCCGAGGCGCCTGCTTCCCAACTTTTGCCAACGACCTGTTCCAGCGGCGGGTCCCCCACAAAGAAGTTCGTAAGGCTGCACGGAGCCGTTTCATCCGCGCAGGAGAGTTCCGCCGGTGTCGGCGCCCGGCTCGTTTCGGCATAACCTGCCCGCAGCGAGAGGCGGTCGTTCAGCGCATAATCAAATTCAACGCCGGGGTTGAGGCGGCGGAAGCGATGCGTACCATTGAGCGCGGTTCCGATCTGGTCCCGCAAGTCCACATAGGTGTCATTCCAGCGCAGGCCGATCTCTGCGGACAGGTGCTGCGTCAGCGCTATTGTGTCGGCAAGGAACAGCCCCGTTTGCCGCGTGGTCACATCCAATTCCACCGGCGCGATGGAGCCGTCGGGCTGGGTGATGATAGACCCAAGGCCTTCGACGCTGCGGTCCTCAGTGAGTTCACCAAGTTCCGACGAGGCGGCAAAGCGCGTCGTGCTGCGGTCATGGCTG